>JANQGB010000006.1 GCA_028277545.1 Phycisphaerae bacterium
CTGCCGCAGTGGTCGGTGGCCGGTGGGTCCGGCGCCAGCTCCAGGGTGGTGACGATCTCGCCCAGGAAGAAATAGCTGCCCAGCAGCGGGTCGAGCACCATGGTGTTCTTGCCGATCCAGCCCACGCCTGCGGAAGCGGCCAACTCGCGTTCCAGGATTGGCGCGGTGTCCACGCAGGCCCGCGCCTCAAACGGCTCGTCTATTGCCTCCCGCAGGCGGTCGATCATCGCGAACAGACGGTGTTTGACCACCAGGTGATAGTCATCGCCCCAGGCGTACTTCGCCACGCGGCCGTGGGGTTGCTCGTTCCGGCCGGGCGTGTCCGGTTGGTGGTAGTTCAGCGCCATGACGATCACGCTGCGGGCGCCGTCCAGCAGGCGGCGGGGATCGACGCGAATCTCGAAGTGCCGGCCCAGGTAGTCCATCCGGCCCGCCAGGCCCCGGTTGAGCCAGTCCCGCACATATGAGGCCCGCGCCACCGGCGCGGCTGCCGTGATGCCCACCCGATCGAACCCCAGACCCGAGCCGATGCTTCGAACAAGATCGGATTTATCGGTCTCTGTCACATACGCATCCTAGTGGGCGGTGTTGTCGATAGAAAGTCGGAGGATGTCTTATTGACACCAACTGGTGGGGAGCCTAGCTTGCCCCGGTTCAGCCCTTGCGAACGGTCGGCCCGCGGGTCGCCGCGGGAGAAACAACGATGTTTGACTACGACTGGTTCCACGGCGTCCCCTTCCAGCAGCAGCAGGAAGAAGCCCGCTACCGCTGCACCATGCGCCACTTCCCCGAGATCAATCGGGAGGACCTTCTGGACGATGAAGCCGCCCACGGTTTTCACGTGGAGGTAATCGTGCGAACTCTGGTCTACCTCCGCGACGGGTTCAGCTACGAACTCAAGGAGATGGCCAACGTCGACAGCAAGAGTCACCTGATCTTCGAGTGCGAGCCGGTCGATGAGCACTACAAGGTCGGCTCCTTCGTGGTTACTGTGCCCTTCGACGAGATCGTGCGAGTCGAGGCCTTTGCGGTCCATCCCTCGGAGAGGCCCGAAGACATGCCCCTGATCACCGGGTTCCGCACGCGCGGCGACGGGGCCGAACATGCTCGAGAGGGCACCGATCATCCGCGCGAAAGCGCCCCGCTGTAATAGTCCAGCCTGCCCCGACGCTTGGGTGGCACTCCACGTAAAGGGTGGCAGGCCCGAGGCGCGTCACTGCGCGGTGGCCTTTGGGCCGACTGCTGCCTGGACGGTTGCCCAGCCCGCGTGTCGCAGGCAGCCTGCTGGCCGGGCTTGTCCGCCGCCGCCGTTCCCGTATGATCGTGGCCAGATGGACCCACGGTACGGATAGCGACCGATGAACATCATCATCGCCGGCGCGGGCGAGGTGGGGCAACATGCGGCCAGAGAACTCGGCGCCGACGGGCACAACGTCGTGGTGGTAGACACGTCCAGCGCCAAGCTGCAATCGCTGGAAGAGCGGCTGGACGTACGCACCCTGCCCGGCAACGCGGCCCAGGCCTGGGTATTGCGCGAGGCGGGCGGCGCCAAGTGCGACCTGCTGGTGGCCGCCACCAACAACGACGAGATCAACCTGCTCACCGCGGCCGTGGCCAAGGGTGTGGGCGCCAAGAAGTCGCTGGCCCGCGTCCACCACAGTGCCTACCTGGGGCACCGAGGCCTGAACTACGCCGCCCACCTGGGAATCGACGAGCTGATCTGTCCGGAGTACCTCACCGCCCAGGCTATCGCCCGGACGCTGCATAACCCCGGTGCCCTGGCGGTGGAGGATTTTGCCCGCGGGCTGGTGGTGATGCAGGAGTTCGCCGTCGGCGAGGACGCACCCGCCACCGGCAGTGCCCTGCGGGAACTGAAGCTGCCCCCCGGCGTCCGGCTGGCGCAGATCCGCCGGAACGACTCGGCACTGATCCCCAGCGCGACCACCGTCGTCGCCCAAGGCGACGTCGTAACGTTGGTCGGCGAGAAGGCCACCTTCGAGCAGGGGCGCAAGCTGTTTGCCAGTGGCAAGTCGAAGCGCGTCCACGTTGCGGTCATGGGGGGATCGGCCCTCGGCGTCTGGGTCTGCCGGGCGCTGAAGGATCCGCGGTTCTCGTTGCGGCTGTTCGAAATCCAGCGGGAGCGGGCGGAGGAACTGGCTGAGAAACTTGAACACGTCACCGTGGTCCAGGCCGACCCCAGCGAGCCGGAGGTCTGCAAAGAAGAACGGCTGGACGGCGCGGACGCCTTCCTGGCGGTAACCGGCGACGATGAGCGGAACATCCTGGCCTGCGCCCAGGCCAAGTCCCTGGGCGTCAAGACGTCGATCACCATTCTCAAGCGGCCGGCCTATCTGCACCTGCTGTCTCACGTGGGTATAGACCGGGCCTTCAGCCCGCGAACGGTGGCGGCGGACGCGATTCGCAAGCTGCTCGAATCCGGCCCGGTCTGGTGTCTGGCCACCTTGTCACAGGGGACCGCCGACGTCTACGAAATCCGTCCCACGCGTCGGGCCACCGTGATCGGGAAGGAGCTGCGCAACGTCAAGCTTCCGCCTAACTGCGTGATCGCCGCCATACAGGGGAGCGACAGCGTACGAGTACCCGGCGCGGAGGACATCATCAGCGTCGGCGACACGGTGCTGCTGATTGGCCCGCATGGTATCGAACGTGACCTGAAGAGAGTCTTTGCCGACAAGTAACCCCAGCAGCTCAGCAAGGCGTGGTCCGTGAACTATCGCAGCGTCTTTTGCCAACTCGGCGTCCTGATGTGGGTGCTGAGCGTGTCCATACTGGCGGTGGCTGGCTGGTCGGCCGTGCAGGTGTTGACGGGCAACGACGCCGAGCTGCTGCCACTGCGGGCCTTCCTGCTCAGCTCGGTGCTTGGCGTGGGCCTGGGCACCGCCCTGTGGCTGCTGTCGCACCGCAAGGCCGGTGAGATCGGGCGGCGCGAGGCGATGCTGCTGGTTGCGCTGAGCTGGCTGGTTGGGGCGGGGCTCTCCGCTCTTCCGTATCGGCTCTGGGCAGCGATGGAGACCGACGTTCAGAAGTACGACCTGGCCTTCGAGTCGTCGGTCAACTGCTACTTTGAGGCCATGAGTGGCCTGACCACCACCGGATCAACCGTCCTGAGCGATATCGCCTCGCTGCCGGGCAGCTTGCTGCTTTGGCGATCGTTGACCCACTGGCTCGGCGGGCTGGGGATCGTGGTTCTGTTTGTGGCTGTGCTGCCGCTTCTGGGGGTGGGGGGCAAGCGTCTCTTTCGAGTCGAGGCTCCGGGTCCGGCGGCGGGGGGCGTTCGTCCTCGTATTCAGGAGACCGCCCGGGCACTCTGGCTGATCTATCTGGGCCTGACGGTGGCGGAGATTCTGTCGTTGCGCGTCCTGGGTCTGGACTGGTTCGACTCGGTATGCCACACCTTCGCCACCCTGGCCACCGGCGGATTCAGCACCAGGAACGCCAGCGTCGGGGAGATCAACTCGGCGGCTGTGGACACGGTGATCATCGTCTTCATGATGCTGGCCGGCGTTAACTTCGGCCTCTACTACATGGCGCTGCGCGGCCGGTGGGCGGCCATCAAGGAGGATCGTGAGCTACGGGCCTATCTGGGGATCATGGTCGTAGCCTCGGTGGTGATCACTGCCTGCCTGACGGGCTTCCCTGTTCTGACCACTACGGGACAACACGCCGCTGAAGGCCTGGGGGAGACGATTCGACACTCTGTGTTCCAGGTGGTTGCGGTCCAGACCACGACCGGCTTCTGCACGGCCGACTTCAATCTCTGGCCATTCCTGCCCAAGGCCATCCTGGTGATCGTCATGTTCGTGGGGGCTTCAGGGGGCTCGACGGGCGGGGGGATCAAGGTGGTCCGCTGCCTGATTGCGTTCAAGGTCCTGCTGGCGGAGATAGAACACGTCTTCAGACCCAAGGTGGTCCGGACCATTCGCCTGGGACGATCCAAGGTCGACGCGGAGATGCGCCAAAGTTCGGTGGCTTACGTGCTGATCATTGTTGTCCTGTTTCTGATCGGGGCGGTCCTGCTGATGCTCCTGGAAGGCGGCTCCGAGATCGATTTCGTGACCGCCGCGACGGCCAGCGCCGCCACGCTGAACAACATCGGCCCGGGTCTGGCCCGCGTTGGAGCGATCGAGAACTTCGGCTGGTTCAGCGACGCCAGCAAGCTGGTCATGAGTCTGCTGATGGCTTTGGGGCGGCTCGAAGTCTTCGCTATCGCCGTGCTCTTCATGCCCTCGTTCTGGCGCAGCGAGTGATCGCCCCGTCCGGCAAGTCCGCTGACACGCTGGCCAGATCTGACGCGCTGTCGCAAGGTACTCGCACGTTTGCCTGGCGCCGCTATCATGGACGGCGTTGGTTTCGGTTGGGTCCGTGAGATGGAATATGTCGCCACCGGTACGGAACGGTCTGGTCTGGCTGCTCCTGATGGCTATTCCATTAGTCGTGCTGGTTGGCCACACCCGCTACTTCAACTTCGTCAACGACGACGCCTTCATCTCTTTCCGCTACGCTGACAACCTGGTGCGAATCGGGGAGCTGAACTTCAACCCGGGCCAGCGCGTAGAGGGCTACACGAATTTTCTCTGGACCATAGTGGTCGCGTTGGGACTGAGCCTGGGGTGCGAGGTCGTCGGCTGGGCGCTGGGCGTGGCGCTGATCTGTAGTCTCGGAACGCTGATCGTGGTACAGCGTTTCGGTATGACGGTCGATCGGTTGGTCGCCGCAGGCGACTGGCCGGCCGATCACAAGAACACCGCCGGCGCATCGTGGCGGTTCGTGGCCCCGGCTCTGCTGGCGCTGGCCTCACCTTTTGCCTGCTGGACAAGCGGCGGGCTGGAAACCGCCTTATTCACGCTGCTGGTCACGGCCGCCGTCTGGCGATACTGGGCCGAGCGCATCGGCGGCGCTGGCATTCCCTGGTCTGGGATGCTCTTTGCCCTGGCCGCCATGACCCGTCCGGAGGGTTTTCTATTCTTCGGGCTTACCGCCGTGCACCGCCTGATCGACAACGGTGCCCGCGGCGGTCGCTGGCTGCCCGCCCGGCGGGATTGGGCATGGTTGGGGCTCTTCCTGCTGCCGACTCTCCCGCATCAGGTCTGGCGCATCAGCTACTACGGCTACCTGTTCCCCAACACCTACTATGCCAAGGTGTCCGGCGTGGACCACGACTGGCGGGGGCTGCTGTACCTGCAGAACTTCGTGGCCAACTGCAAGCCATGGATCGTATTGCTGCTGCTGGTGGTGCCCCGTTCCGCCAGTAGCGCTCCCGGCGCCCGGGCGAGCAGGTCGCTGTATGCCCACCTGCTGGTGCTGGTTCTGGCGCTGGCCGTCCACGTGGTGCGGGCTGGGGGGGACTTCATGGCCTTGCACCGGTTCTTCGTGCCGGTTCTGCCCTTGCTGGCCCTGATGCTGGCGGACGGTTTGCGTAATCTCCATGCCCTGCTTCTTGCCCTGCGGCGACAGCGTCACGCCCCGGCGTTCAACGTGTTTGCCGTGGAGGTGGTGCTGGCCCTGGTGGTAGTGGCCCACTTCGGCTGGCTGTCGCGGGCCCACACAACTGGTGGCAGCGGCGGCGGAATTGACGGCGTACCGTTCATGAACCAGTTCGCCCGCGACAACGCCGCGGTAGGGCGCTGGCTGGCGGCCAACGCCGATCCGGATGCCACTATCGCTACCACCGCGGCCGGTGCGGTTCCGTACTACTCGCGGCTGCGGACCTTCGACATGCATGGCCTGACCGAGCCGAGCATCGCACACGGTGCGCCACCCTTGCGTTCGCGCCCCGGCCATTCACGCACTGCGACCACCGAACAGGTCCTGGAGTGGGCCCCAACTTATTACGTGGGCGTGCCGGCCGTTTATTCTCACAAGTCGGACGGCAACGCCGCGGAGCGCCGCCGGTGGGAGCCGCAGGGCTACCGCTGGCGCGTGGTGCCCCTGCCAGATCTGCCAGGCCGCTGGTGGGGATTCTTCGAGCGCACTGAAGACGGAGCCACCGAGGTGCGATCAGAGTAGTCCCGGTCTGTGACTAGTGCCCCATGATGGCACCAGAGGTGCCGGGAAAGACAGCGTCTTGCCACCGGAACTGACCAGCAACTGTGGCACCGGCATCTTGCCGGTGCGAGCACAGGCTGGAAGCCTGTGCCACACACTCACCGGCAGGATGCCGGTTCCACAGAAGGTGCCACAGAGGGCGCCACAGAGGGTGCCACGGGGGGTGCTACAGGAGTTGCGACGGGAGGCGCCACAAACGGTGCCCCATCGCTTTGGCAGCGTTGGTTGGGGGTCGGCGGGATTTGCCGGAGGATTTGTCCTTGCCCCGGTTCGTCGCAGGCTGCATAACATGGGAAGGCTGCCGGGGGGAGCAGTTGTTTTTGGAAGGAGACAGCATGTCGGTATCCCGTCGAAGCTTCCTGCAAGGCGCCGCGGCCGCGGCGGCTGGAACCCTGGTTGCCGGGACATCGGAGGGTATGGCCAGGACCAAGGCGCCGGGCACCGCGATCGACCGTGAGCGTCGGCGGTCGCCCGGTGGTCCGGTGGTGGTCGCCAGCGGCAACGGGTTGCCTGCCACTGCCAAGGCGGCCGAGATGATCCTGGCCGGCCGCGACCCGCTGGACGCGGTCGTGGCTGGTGTCAATATCGTCGAGTTGGATCCGGACGACCACTCGGTCGGCTACGGCGGCCTGCCCAACGAGGATGGCGTCGTGCAGTTGGATTCCTGCGTGATGCACGGCCCCACCCACAACGCCGGAGCGGTGGCTGCCTTGCAGAACATCAAGACGCCGTCACGCGTGGCCCAATTGGTCATGGAACGAACCGACCACGTGCTGATTGTGGGGGAGGGCGCCCTGCGTTTTGCCAAGGCGCACGGCTTCAGGGAGGAAAACCTCCTTACCGACGCGGCTCGAAGACAATGGCTTAAGTGGAAGGAGGCTCGTCGCGGTGGCGACTGGCTTTCTCCGGCGGGCGCGGAGGTGGAGGGCGATGATCAGGCTTCCGCGTCCCATGATGTTATGCGCGGACCCGGCGGCGCCGAGTTCACGTACGGGACTATCAACTGCTGCGGGCTGGACACCAGCGGCGATCTGGCCGGCGTGACCACCACCAGCGGACTGAGCTACAAAATCCCGGGGCGGGTGGGCGACTCGCCGATCATCGGCGCGGGGCTTTATGTGGACAACGACGTCGGCGCGGCCGGAGCCACCGGTCGGGGCGAGGCCGCCATCCTCAACTGCGGATCGTACACCATCGTGGAGCTCATGCGGCAGGGCCGGACCCCGACCGAGGCCTGCCTGGAGCTGCTCCGTCGTGTCGTCGCCCACAACGTCGACCCGCGCCTGCGGCGACCGAACGGTGAGCCCGACTTCGGGTTGATATTCTACGCGGTACGGAAGGACGGCCTGTACGGGTCGGCCTCAATCCGGTCGGGACGACAGTTCGCCGTCAACAGTGAGGGCCGCAACCGCCTCGAGGACTGTGCCTATCTGTTCGAAGGGCAACACGAGTAGACGCCGGGATGGCGCTACGGCGGGGCGTCCGCCGATTGCTCGGTGGTGGCCGCTTCGAGCAACTGGCGCACCTTGGCGTTGTCGGGGTTGAGTCGCAGCGACTGGCGAAAGGCGGCCACGCACTCATCCATACGTTCGACCCGGGCGTAGAGCACACCCAGGTTCTGATAGACGCCGGCGTCGCCGGGCATCAGCTCCAGGTACCGCAGGTAACGCTCGATTGCCGGGCCGGTCTGGCCGGCCTTGGCCAGTGCCAGGCCCAGGCTCTTGTGGCCCGGGGCAAAGTCTGGGCGCAGCCGGACCGCTTCGGCGCAGTGCCGTAGCGAGCCCTCGATATCGCCGAAGCCGAGCAGAAGCTCGATACCCAGGTTGTTGTGCGCTTCGGCGTAATCGGGCATTACCCGCAGCGCCTCGGTGTAGTGCCGGACGGCCTCCTGCGGGCGTGGGAGGTCTGACAGCAGGATGCCCAGGTTGTTGTGAGCCCGCGGGGCGTGGGGCCGGATGGCCAGTGCCTCCCGGTAGGCCTCCACCGCCTCCTCTGCCCGGCCCTGCTTCTGGTAGTTCACCGCCCGGTCATACCTGGCCTTGAAACCGTCGTCGGAGACATGGAACCAATCGGCACTGCCGAGCAGCCACAGTAGCACGGCTGCCGCCACCGCGACTAACGCTCGGAGCAGCTGTCGACCACGAACCGCCGCAGCCACCTGTACCAGGCCGTAAGAACCGAAGAGGATCACCAGCGGCGTAATCGGAACTCGATAGCGCGCAGTGACAAAGAACGGCAGGAACGATACGAAGTAGACTCCGACGAACAGCAGGATAATCACCACGTCCGCACGGTCGGATTGAGCGACGGAGCCGCTCCGGTCAGCGTCCGGCGGTCGTGGGCGCAGAGCGAGGAACAGGCCGATCACGGCGCAGGCCAGCAGGACGGCGAAGTTACCCGGCAGGTAGCGCAGCAGGCGGGACTCCGCTCGGGCTGCGTTGAGGTCCTGTTCGCTGACGATCTCCATGCCGCCCCAGAACAGCAGCGCTTTGCGCAGCATCAGTCCCAGGCATCGCCCGGGAGTCGCACGCACATCCTCCAGTGCAAGCCCGGCAAAGTAGCGGGACACCTCCGAGTGCTTCAGCGGGCGGCCCTCGACGCTTTCGACGTGCCGGACGATGGCCGGATAGTCGAAGGCGTTGGCGAACTCGGGGATGGGTCGCGGCAGGCGAACGTCGTGGCCCGTGGCCAGCGGGTTGTTGCCTATGTAGAGGTTGATGCCGCCGTTGGACGAGATCAGGACCAGGTCGTCGCCCACCACGACGTTGCGAATCGTGGCCGGTGCGACCGTAGCAGCAGCCCCAGCCAACAGACCGAAGTTGACCAGCACGCTCCGGCGTCGCGGAAGCAAACCCTTGAACACCGCCGCCAGCCAGCCGATGGCGACGGGCACGAACAACAGGTTGTTCGGTTTACCGAGCGCCGCCAAGCCCAGCAGCACGCCACAGCCGACCGCGGCGAGCACCGTGGGCCGGCGCCGCAGGGCCAAAAGACTCTGTATGGCCAACAGGTGCACGAACACGAGCAGCACTACCTCGCGCAGCTCCGCGTCGAAGTAGATGAACACCCAGTAGCCCGCCATGACGCAGCCGGCCACGACTGCGGTGGCCCGGTCGAACAGACGCCTGGCCAGCACATATAGCAGCACACAACTTGCCGCTCCGATCACCATCTGCACGATGCGGACAGCAACGTAGCTGCGACCGAAGGCCCCGTAGACTATCGAGAGGAAGTAAGGGCAGAGCGGCGGCCGAAAATAGGGCGTCGATTCGATCTGGGGGTCTTTCTGGTTGGCAGGCGGGGTCCAGTCGCCGCTGACCAGGCCCCAGGCCCAGTAGTCGTGATAGCCCGCATCCACCGCCGGCATGTCGAACTCGGGCAGACTCACGATCTCGCTGAGGTAGACGGCGCGCAGGGCCAGCGCCGCCACGAAGATGGCGATCGCAATCCGTAGGTCGAGTGCGTCGAGACGGCTTCCGGCATGCAGCGCTTCGGCGGGCTGGCGTGGCGAGGATTCGGCCTGTCTATCCCTGGCGGACACGAGGTGCATTGTATAGGAAGATCGGGCGTCCGTGTCGCGGCCAATCCACGGCCCGGCTCGAGGTCAGCTGGCCATCGCCGTGCCGCATTCCGGGCACACGCCCGAGATGTTCCCGGTCAGGTTGTAGCCGCACTGTTGGCAGGTGTCGAAGCGCCGGCGCGTACGGCGCCAGTACACCACCAGGATGCCGGCGACAACGGCGACGAACGGGAGCAGATACAGGAGGAGAATGGATGTCGGTGTGCCCGGATACAGGTATCGCTTGAGCACGTACAGGGCCCCGGGCAGCACGAACCACAGCACCGCGAACGCGATACCTACGATCCACACCAGCCGCGTGCGGCGAGCGTGTTCTTCCAGACGGCGGAGTCGTTCCTCGGTGTCGGGCATGGCGGTTTCCTTAATCGAACGCGCCTTCGCAGTATTGTACGCTGTAAGCATTCCCATGCACACCCCTATTGGAGGTCAGGCGTGAGACGTATGGTGCGAATGTTCTGGTTGTGTTTGCACCGGCAAGATGCCGGTGCCACATATTCACCGGCAAGATGCCGGTGCCACATACTCGCCGGCAGGGTGCCGGTGCCACAGTGAGTCAGGGCACGGCCCGATGGTGATGTCGGCGGTGCTTGCGCGCCGCCTGGTCGTCGATCTCGGCACGAGAGCCTTGTCGTCGACCCGAGAACGACAGCCAGAACATCGACCTCACGACGACACCCGAACATCGAGCGCGGGCCGGCACCCGAACATCGAGCGCGGGCCGGCACCGGAGGATCGAGCGCGGGGCGGTGCCTGAGGATCGATAGCCAGCCTACGGTCGCTGCCGGTGTCAGCGGGCGCTGAATTCGTGGACCGCGTCCACCAGGGCTCGGGCGTGCTCTACGGGCGTCTGCCGCATGATTCCGTGGCCCAGGTTGAAGATGTGGCCGTTACGACCACCGGCGCGGTCGAGTACGATCTTGGCCCGGCGGCGGATCTCGTCCGGCTCGGCCAGCAGAACCAGCGGCTCCAGGTTGCCCTGCACGCCGCGGTCGTAGCCTACCCGCTTCCAGCCCTCGTCGAGTTGGATGCGCCAGTCCAGCCCGATAACGTCACCGCCGGCCTCGCACACCATCTCCAGCAGGGTGGCGGTCCCGGTGCCGAAGTGGATCACCGGTGTCCCCGGCGTGACCCCCTGGATCACGCTGCGCGAGTGGGGCAGCACGAACTCGCGGTAGTCGTCCGGCGAGAGGCACCCGACCCAACTGTCAAAGAGCTGCACCGCCTGGGCGCCGGCGGCGATCTGCCCGTTGAGGTACTTCACCAGGCCGCGGCTGAGCAGCTCCATCAGGGCATGCCATGCCCCGGGGTCGCGGTACATCAGCGTCTTGGTGTGCAGGTAATCCCGCGATCCGCCGCCCTCGATCATGTAGGACGCCACAGTGAACGGTGCCCCGCAGAAACCGATCAAGGGGATGTCACCGGGCAATCCCTGCCGAACCAGCCGGGCCGCCTCAAACACGTAGTTCAGAGATTCGGCCGGCTCGACCTCTCGGAGGCGTTTGACGTCGTCGCCGCTGCGCACCGGGTTGGAGAGTGAGGGCCCTTCGCCCTTGGCGAAGGTCAGCCCCACACCGGTCGGCTCGACAATCAGCAGGATGTCGGCGAACAGGATGGCGGCATCGACCCCGATGGGTTCGATGGGCATCAGGGTTACCTCGGCCGCCAGTTCCGGGTTCTTGCACATCTCCAGGAAGCTGACTTTTTCGCGCAGGTCGCGATATTCCTTCATGTACCGGCCGGCCTGACGCATTATCCAGATAGGCGTGTGGTCCACCGGCTCGCGGCGGCAGGCCCGCAGGAAGTTGGAGTTGTGGAGTCTGCTCTCGGTATCGGTCATCAGTCGGTTCCGTATTGCCAGGTATCGCCGCCGGTCCCCGGGCTGCCGGCCCGGTCGCTGGAATTCTCCCGGGGGGGCACAATAATAAGGGGCTGGGCTGGTGTTGGTCCAGCGGGCCGCAAGGAACGAGACTACGACAAGCGAAAGGGCGCCCGCCGCTACCAGTGGGGGAGCAAGTATAAATGGACGTAGACCAACGAATAGAGCAGTTCGCCAAGATGGCCGAGGCCGACCCGGAGAACGAGTTGGGGCACTTCAGCCTGGGCAAGGCTCTGGCCGAAGCGGGCCGATTCGACGAGGCTATAACTCCGCTCCGGCGCGTTCTGGATATCAACCCTGAATACTCCAAGGCCTACGAAGTGCTGGCCGCCGCCCAACGCGATCTGAATGACCGTGAGGCGGCCGTGGCCACGCTGCGCAGCGGTATCGACGTGTCGGACCGTCGCGGCGACCGGATGCCTCGTGACGCAATGGCCCGTATGCTCCGGGACCTGGGCGAGACGCCACCGGAACTCAAGAACCCGCCCCGGAAGCAGGCCGCGCCCCCGCCCGGCTCAGACCTCACCTGTTCACGATGCGGTCGTGCGGCGTCGCGTATGGACAAGCAACCGTTCAAGGGGGAGCTGGGCGAGCGCGTGTTGAACCACGTCTGCGAACCTTGCTGGCGAGAATGGGTGGGCGTCGGTACCAAGGTGATAAACGAGATGGGACTGGCGTTGTCCAGCCCCCAGGCCCAGCAGATCTACGACGAGCACATGATCGAGTTTCTGCAGCTCGAGCAGTAGGCCAGCCGCGGACGGCGAGTCGTCATCCTCTGCGAATCCAACGGGGCGGCCGGTGCCCCCGGGCGGCTAACCGGCCTGCGAGCCCGTCCATTTCCGAATCCGGCCCCAGCGGTTAGATTGGCGCCCACGTAGCGCCCTCGGAGGATGAACCGCTCGTGGCAGAGGCTGGAACACCCCAGACATCCAAACGCCGGTCCGTTAAAGGGAAGGGAACGAAGCGCCGAGCGCCCGGTGAGCCCACGCCGGCCATGCGGCAGTATCGCGATCAGAAGGAACAAGCCGGCGATGCGATCCTCCTGTTTCGGATGGGCGACTTCTACGAAACCTTCTACGAGGATGCCAAGACCGTCTCCCAGATTCTGGGCATCGCCCTGACCTCACGGTCCAAGGAGAGCGGCAACCCCATCCCGCTGGCGGGGATTCCCTATCACGCCCTGGAGAACTACCTGACCAAGCTGGTGGCGGCCGGCTTTCGGGTGGCCATCTCCGAGCAGGTAGAGGACGCCAAGCTGGCCAAGGGCGTAGTCAAGCGGGAAATCGTGCGGATCGTGACGGCCGGCACCCTGGTGGACGATGCCCTGCTGGAAGAGCGGAGTGACAACGTTCTGGCGGCCATTTGCGACGGGCCGGCCGGGGTGGGGATGGCCACGGTCGAGTTGTCCTCCGGTCGGTTCGAGGTCTTCGAGATAGGCACCGAGGCGGCCCTGGATGAGCTGGCCCGTATGGCGCCGGCCGAGGTGCTGGTCGACGAGGAGGCAGGCCCCGGGTCGCGGGTCGGTCGACTGGCCAGCGAGTTGCGGTCGGCGTGCGGGACTGCCGTCACCAAACGCCCGGGACACGAGTTCGTCGAGTACAACGCCGAGCAGAACCTGCGCGATCACTTCGGGGTGGCCACCCTGGAGGGTTTCGGGATCGCAGCGATGGACCTCTCCGTCCAGGCGGGTGGGGCGATTCTGGCCTACCTCAGGGAGACGCAGAAGACAGCCCTGACCCACATCAGTCGAATGCAGCGGCGCGTTCGGGCGGGGCGTGTACAGATTGACCACAACACCTGGCGCTCGCTGGAAGTCGAGCGGACACTGCGCGGCGGGGGTCGAGAGGGCAGCCTGCTGGCGGCGGTCGATCGCACGGTGCACCCCATCGGGGCCCGTGAATTGCGGAGGTGGATCTGTGCCCCGCTGGAGACGGCGGACGAGATCGTGGCTCGGCAGGACGTGGTCGGCTACCTGCTGGAGCGTGAGACCGCCCGGGGCGGCGTGCGGCTGACGCTGCGGGGGATGGCGGACGTCGAGCGCATCGCGGCCCGGATCGCCATGGCCCGGGCCACGCCGCGCGACCTGGCCGGCCTGGGTGTGGCGCTGCGCAAGCTGCCCGAGCTGGAAGCCAACTTGGGTGACAATCTTCCGTCACTGTTGGACGGGCTGGTGCGGTCGCTGGGCGGGCTGGATGACCTGGCTGACCTGCTGGAGCAGGCCATTCGGCCCGATGCCCCGATCACCATCCGGGAGGGGGGCATCATCCGGGCGGGTTATGACGCCGAACTGGACCGGCTGAACTCGATCGGGCGGGACGGGCAAAGCTGGCTGGCGGCGTACCAGCAGCGGCAGAGCGAGCGCACGGGCATCCCTTCGCTCAAGGTCGGGTTCAACAAGGTCTTCGGCTATTACATCGAGGTTTCGCACACCCACCAGAGCCGCGTGCCGCCGGAGTACGTCCGCAAGCAAACGGTCAAGAACGCCGAGCGATACATCACCGACGAGTTGAAGCGGTTTGAAGATGAAGTTCTGACGGCGCAGGAGAAGGCCAACGATCTGGAGGCCGTGCTGTTCGAGCGGGTCCGCGTGGCAGTGGCGGAGGAGATTGCGGCGCTATTGCGCGTAGCCAACGCGATCGGGCAGATCGACGCCCTGGCAGGTCTGGCGGAACTGGCGGTGCGGCAGCGGTACGTTCGGCCGGCCATCGTCGAGGAGTCGGCGCTACACATTCGCGGCGGGCGGCATCCGGTACTGGAGCAGACCCTGGCCGACGGTTTCGTGCCCAACGATTGCCGGTTCGACGTGGATCAGGCGCGCTTGCTGGTCATCACCGGTCCCAACATGGCGGGCAAGAGCACATACATACGGCAGGTGGCGCTGCTGACCCTGCTGGCTCAGACCGGTTCGTTCGTGCCGGCCGACGAGATGACCTTCGGGCCGGTGGACCGCATCTTTGCCCGCGTGGGGGCGTCCGACGAGATCAGCCGCGGGCAGTCCACCTTCATGGTGGAGATGACCGAGGCCGCCAACATTCTGAACAACGCCACGGCGCGTTCGCTGGTGGTGCTCGACGAGTTGGGCAGGGGAACCAGCACCTTCGACGGCCTGTCGCTGGCCTGGGCCATAACCGAGCACCTGGCCAACCGGACCCGCTGCCTGGCACTGATGGCCACGCACTACCATGAACTGACCGAACTTTCGGAGCTGCTGCGCGGGGTGCAGAACTACAACGTGGCGGTACGCGAGACCGCCAGCGGCGACGGTCAGGAGTCGGTGGTCTTCCTGCACCGCATTGTCCCCGGCGGTACCGACAAGAGTTACGGACTGCACGTTGCCCGGCTGGCCGGCGTGCCCCAGGAGGTGGTAGCCCGAAGCCGCGAGGTGCTGGCCGAACTGGAACGCGGCTTCGAACGCGAAAGCCACGGCCAGGAGTTGGCCCGCAAGCGCACCCGCCAGGACCATCAGATGCTGCTCTTTGCCGACCCGGCCGAGGAAGTGGCCAAGGCGCTGGAGGCGATCGATCTCAACCAGATGACCCCCATGGACGCCATGGCCAAACTCAAGGAACTGCAGGACAGATTGCGGTGAATCAGGTGGAGTCGACGCTGGCGAACCAAAGCAGGCATGCCGAGCCTGCGTGGCGCCATGTGCCCCATCCCTTGCGCAGCAAGGGGTGGGGAATCGAGCTATTGTGCATTCGCGGAGGCGCGTTCGTTGGTAACACCGGTCTACAGCCGCAGCTTACGAGGGGCACTACCCACATGGCACGACATCTCTCCGGCAAGCTCGGTCAGTCGCATTCCCCACCCCTGCTGCGCAGGGATGGGGCACCCAGTCTGACGCAGGTCGGACTGCACTCAATTGGTGACAGTTGCCGGGCATTGCGTTCCGGAAACGGTATCGTGTGGGCGTGCGACACAGAGGACACCGCATGAGTGCAACTTCCTTCAAAGGACGTACAGTGCTCATAACAGGCGCCTCCAGCGGAATTGGGGCGGCGCTGGCTCGGCGGTTCGCTGTCGCGGGGTCCCGGATGGCCCTTGCGGCGCGGCGCGTGGAGCGGCTTGACGCGCTGGCCGACGAATTGGCCGGCAGTGGTGCGCCCAAGCCTGTGGTTGTCGAGGCGGACCTGTTCGACGACAGGGTGCCGCCGCGGCTGGTGCGACAGGTTCGAGATGAGTTGGGGCACATCGACGTGCTGGTCAACAACGCCGGAGTTGGCTACTCCGGTCGGTTCGAGGATCACGCACCCGAGCAAATCGAGCACCTGATACAGCTCAATATGCGGGCCCTGGTGCGGCTGACTCATCTCGTTCTGCCGGAGATGATCGAGCGGCGCAGCGGCTGGATTCTGAACGTGGCCAGCACCGCCGCCTACCAGCCTATCGCCTACATGACGACCTACGCCGCCAGCAAGGCCTTCGTGTTGAGCTTCTCGGAAGGTCTGTGGGCCGAGATGCGCCAGCACGGCGTGGTTGTCACTTCGCTCAATCCGGGCACGACCCGCACCGAGTTCTTCGACCATCACGGCTGGAACAAGGCCCGCGAGATGTTCATGAAGCGGGCCATGACCGCCGAAGCGGTGGCGGAGATCGGCGTACGGGCCCTGGCCCGCGGCAAGCCCAGCGCCGCGTGCGGGAAGGGCAACCGCGTGTTAGCGGCCATCTCCGCGCTGCTGCCGCGCAGTTGGTCGGCCCGCTTGACGGCCAAGGCGCTGAGACCGGCAGGGTCGTAGGGTCCGTTCCTGGGACAGGATCGATGGTGGTTGTCCTCCCACAAACATGGTCCGCATAGCGGATCATGCCTGCTGAGTGGACCCCAGTACCAGGTGTTGGACACAGAGACGCTGACGTGAACACCAGTGCCCCGGCGTGACTGCCAGCACGACCAGCGGTTGTCCAGCCGCCCATGCGCTAGGCCCGGCATTCATGCCGGGTATACAAGGGCGGCTGTTCCAGTTGAGCCCGCTTTCAGCGGGCTTCTCGTGGGCTGGCATTTATGACAGATAGTTGGCATCACCGCTTACGAGTCTTCGCTCCCCATGTCTCAAGACATTCATCGAGAACCCCGGTGAACCGGGGTATCATGTGTGGCGCAGCGTGCCATAACCCGGCATGAATGCCGGGCCTAGCGCACCTGCGCTGGCACTCCACGCGGGTTCGGACTGTTTCTCGCATATGTGCCGGGCGTAGCTCGTGGCGTCCGCTGCGCGGACCGTTCGAGTGTGATGATCCTCTCTGGAAAACGGTCCGCAGAGCGGACCCTACTGTGACGCGGGATGGCAGCCTGACCGGCGGCTTTGGCTGGGATTAAGCAAAACGTACGATCAGCGATTTAGCGTAGCCGGTGTCGCTGGCGAAGTCCGGCGGCAGGAGTGGGGCGGTGGTGATCTGGAAGCGGCGGCCTGCCGCGGCGGCGGCTTCGGCGACGTGTTCGCGCAGGGCCGCGGCCGACAGGGCGCGGTTATTGGTGGACAGCAGGATGCAGCCGTCAGGAGCCAGCAGGCCCAGCGCTTCTTCGAGCAGGCGGGGCAGGTCCTTGGCTATCGAGAAAACGCGGGCGGGCTTCTTGCTGCGGGCGAAGGTGGGGGCGTCAAGAATCATGAGGTCGAAGGAGCGCTTCTGCCGGCGGGCACGCTTGAAGTAGTCGAAGATGTCCGAGCGGATGAACATGTGTTTGTCGAGTGCCAGCTTGTTGGCGCCAAAGTTGCGCTTGCCCCACTCCAGGGCCCGCTTGGACACATCGACGTTGACGGTCTCAGAGGCCTGCCCCTTGGCAGCGGCAACGGAGAACCCGCAGGTGTAGGAGAAGGCGTTCAAAACGCGGCGGCCGGCCGCCAGTTCGCGGACCCGGCGGCGATTCTCGCGCTGGTCGAGGAAGAGCCCTACCGACGCCCCGTCGTAAGGTCGGACAAGTAGCCGCAGCTTGTTCTCCGTGACCTCGAACTCCTCGGGGACGGCCTTGCCCAGCAGAGGCACGGGGCTGCGCAGCTCAGGATCATCGTCCGGTGAGGAACTGCGGTTGGCAACGAAGCGCTTGTGATAGACGGCGTCCAGCGTGAGAGCACGCTTATACCACTTGGCGACCCGCCGGATACGGTCCTGATCGCCCTGGAACTTGCCCTGGTGGGTCTGCAGGATCGCGACCCGCCCCAACTGCTCGACCACCAGGCCGGCGATGCCGTCGGGCTTGCCGGCGAACAGCCGGTAGGCGTCGGTGCCGCGCTCACCAAGGCAAGTCAGCCGGGCCATCAACGCGACTTCCAGGGTGTCCTCCAGCAAGTCGGCGGCAGTCATGGCAGTCTTGAACGCGGCCGGCGGCCCGGCCTTGACGGCCAGCGGCTGGCGGGTGTACGGATGACGGCACCGCACTGAAGCCCGGTGCAGGAACAACCGGCCGGCCAGTCGCTTGCCGGGTCGCGAGCTGCGGCGTTTCCGGGGCACGTCGCCCAGCGTAACCAGGCCAACGGTCTGCAGGTCGGCGCGAACGGCCGCGGTTCGGGCGGCCGGGTGATGGCAGGCCACCAGCGACAACTTCTTACGCTGACGCACCAGACGCACGGGCAAAGTGGTGGATTTCTGGCGGCGACCTCCCTTGCCAGTCTGTCCCGGCAGTCGGGGCTGTCCGCTCGCCACCGAGAGGTAGTCGATGCGCGTCCTGGGTGAAGCCAGGGCCTTCATCAGGCGATCCGAAGCCTCTTCAGACTTGGCCAGGGGCAATACCCCGGAGACCAGATCCTCCAATGGATGTACGACCCGGAGCCCCTCCTGATCCAGTGTGTCTGCCAGCCAGTCCAGAGCGGATGACGCCTGGCGCGAGCCGCCGCCGGTCAGGCGGAGGCCGGCGGGCTTGTCCACGAACAGATAGTGCTCGTCTTCGTACAATACGCGGACGTACCGTGCGGCCAGTGTGTCAGAATCCATCCGTCCTGCCTAATGAACAACACGCTGCGTTCACGGGCTCGGCGAGCCCGTTCGGACCAGGATAATAGGTATAAGGGGTTGACTTCACAACTTTGCACGCGCCTGGCGAGCGCGTATCGGGCATTCACCTCAAGCGGTTCCGGGCAAGTAGGGCTTTCCGAGGGCCGATAAGATGATAAAGTGCCCGCTGGTGCGACGGTTGGCAGGAAGTAGGCAGACAGGGCCGCCTGGTGCATCCTATAGTTTTTAGGACAAGCACTGCGCCTGTTGGAGCCGGGTCGATACGCGGCGCCCTAGGGACGAACGGGATAAGGTCAAACAATGGACTGGGACGCACTACGACAAGAGTTCCCCGTAACGCGGAACTACAACTTCCAGGATCACGCCGCGGTAGCGCCGCTGTGCCAGCGCGCCGCCGACGGGGCTCGAGTCTTCCTCCAGGAGGCGGCAGAGAACGGTTACCTGGGCGGCAAGATGTACAAGCAGATCGAAGCCACCCGCCAGCGAGCGGCTCAACTGATAAACGCCAACGCCGACGAGGTGACCTTCATCAAGAACACCACCGAGGGCATTAACTGGGTCTCCAACGGGCTGAGCTGGAACACGGGCGACAACGTGGTTACCACCAACGTCGAGTATCCGGCCAACATCTATGCCTGGCAGGCACTCCAGTCCCGCGGTGTCCACCTGAACATGGTGCTGGAGGAGGACGGGCGGATCCCGATCGGCAAGCTCATCGCCGCCATCAACTCGCGCACCCGGGTGGTGACCATCTCGTCCGTACAGTTCGCCAGCGGGTATCGCACCGACCTGGCCACGCTGGGCGAGTACTGCGCCCGCAAGGGTGTGTTGCTGTGCGTGGACGCCATCCAGTCGTTGGGGGCGATGCCCATCGACGTGCAGGCCATGCATATCGACTTCCTGGCGGCGGACGGGCACAAGTGGATGCTGGCCCCGGAAGGGTGCGGCATCTTCTACGTGCGCAAGGAACTGCAGGGGCACCTGCGGCCAACCTGCATAGGCGTGTTCTCGATGAAGAAGGGCACCGACTTCGCCCACTATAACTTCGAGTTCCACGACGACATTCGCCGGTACGACAGCGGCGCCTTCAACATGCCGGGAATCTTCGCCCTGGGCGGTTCGATCGACATGCTGCTGGAAATCGGTCTGGAACGGATCACGGCCCGGATCATGGCCTTGACCAATCGCCTGGCTGAGGGTGCGCGGGACAAGGGATATCGACTGGTCAGTTCTCGCAGCCCGGCGGAGGCCAGCGGCATCGTGTCCTTCATCTCCGACGTACACGACCACGAGGAGATCCGGCGGCATCTCAAAGCCGAGCACCGCATCGTTATCTCGGTCCGCAACGGCCGGCTGCGGGCCAGTCCGCACATCTACAACAGCGAGAAGGAAATCGATCGCCTGGTCGAGGTGCTGCCCAGGCACTGAGGAAGGAGACAGCAGGGTGCATCTTGGTGCACCAGCAGTAGGGTGCATCTTGATGCACCAACGCCTAATCGGGCGGCTGGCCTATATTCTCCCGCCACCAGCGTTGGAACCGGCGGGCCGTGTCTTCCAAGGCGCGGACCGCTTCGTAGTTGGGCTCGTTGTAGTATTCCAGCGGGCGGGGGCCGAGGGTGACCTCGACTGACAGGCGTCGGGTACCGCGGTAGATGCTGAAGGTCAGGATTGTTCCTGGCCCGGCGTCGCTGATGATCTTGCTGAAGCTGGCCCCGTCAATCGTACCGCCGAGCGGTTTTCCGTTGATGCCCACTATCAGGTCGCCCCGACTCAATCCGGCCCGCGCGGCGGCATGATGCTCGACGACTTCCATAAGCTCCAGGCCGGTGTGACCGGGTGGCACCCTTGGATCGGCTGCCGGCCCGACCGGCATGGGGCGGACTCCCAGAAAGCCATTCCTGTTGAACAGGTACTCGTCGAAGAAGGCCTTCTCGATGACATCCTGGACTCGCAGCCGAATCTCGTAATCGTCGGTGGCCAGGTACTCCTCGACCAGAATGTCGAAGGCGGAGGTTCCGAGGTTGACCAGGGCCAGCGTAGCGCTCTGCCGGTCGGCGTAATCGCTTGATCCGAGCCGGGTTACGAGGTCGCGGACCGCTTGCGGATCGACGCTCGGCGGAGGGGGATCGGCCTGCGTACTTCGCGGCGCATCGCTATCCGCCCTGCCCGCTTCAGTCCGCTCCGGGGTCGAGGCGGCGGCCGGTTCTTGCAAGCCGGGTTGGCCGGGTGGGTCAAGATTTCCCCCGCCCGCGTGCACCGCGAGCGCGGGCAGTACCGTGATCA
>JANQGB010000129.1 GCA_028277545.1 Phycisphaerae bacterium
TCCGCCGGTCAGGGTGATCAGTTCGCTGTCGTCGTCCGACAGGCTGATGGTGGTGCCGCCGGCCGGGTCGACCGGAAGCTCTGTAATCGGGTAGGAGCAACCGGCGTAGAAGTCCACTGAGCCGTTGGGGACGAAGTTCAGGCTGATGTTGTCCAGGTCGTTGTCCGACTCGAACAGCTCGGTGTAAAAGTCGGGCACCTCGGGGGTGCTGAACGAGTAGCAGTAGTCATCGCTGGTGAAGTTGCCCGCCTGGTCCTCGGCGTCCACCGTGTAATAGTAGGTGGTGTTGTCGCTGAGGCCGGCCAGACCCACGGTGGCGGGGTTGGCAAAGCCGCTGCCGCCGGCGGTCGAGCCAAGAGCGTCGCAGGACAGGCCGTAGTGCACCGTGCCGCGAACCGCCTCGTCGGCGTCGATGCTGACCGTGGCGCTGCGCGGTTCGATGTTGATGGTCTGGGCACCCAGGATGACCGGCGCCTGGCAGTCGATGGTGGCGACGGCCGTGACCACCACGTCCGTACCACCGGCACCGTCGTCGGCGTCGATGTAGGTCAGCGTCACAGTGTCATCGTGGGCCACCAGCAGCACGCCGGCGCCGTCGGTCTCGCTGAGAGCAATGGAGCCCTCGAACTGCGCCGAGGCGGGGTCAGTCTCGGTCAGCAGCACGGTTTCGACGCCGGTCTCGGAGGTCGAGTCGATGGTTACGGTGACGGTCTCGACGGCGTTGTCGTCGGTGTTGAGGCCGCAGTCGCTCACCACGATGTTGGCGGTGGCTTCGCAGGCGTACTTGGTATCGTCGAGCGCAGCCGTGCCCGCGTCTGAGCAGGCACCGGGGAACCGCAGGCTGGGATCGCCCATCAGGTTGTACATCTCGAAGTAACGGCGAGTGGTCGAGCCGCTGCCCATCTCCGCCACGTACCTCATAAGCGTATCGACCCAGACCGGTCCCACCTCTGCCGGCACGTCGTCTTCAGCATCGTAGATGGAGTCGAAGAGCCGCTTCTGCAGGATGTCGTCCTCGGTCCAGTAGCTGTTTACCGACGAACCGTAGATGGTGATGGCCCCCTTGTTGGCCACCCGGCTCCAGGTCTCTGTGAAGCACTCGTCGACGGTGTAGGTGCCGGTGATGCAGGCGAAGCTCATCACAAAGGGGTACATGTTCGCGTTAGTGAGGGCGTTAACGTCGCTCTGCTGGAACGACGGGCCGTCCGCCCAGGAATACGTACCGCCGTGGCCGCTGAAGATGCCGAAGAAGCGCCCGTCGTTGAACGCATCGCTCACCTGCTGCGTGGTGGCGCTGTAGGTGTGGCAGTAGAGCCTGTCGCAGGTGATCTCGTTAGGGATCATGTAGTTTTCGATGACCCAGTTGTGCGTACCTTCGCTGACTGTGTAGTTGTCTTGCGAGGCCATGAAGACGGCCCGCTTGAGGTAGTCGGGGTCGGCCAGGGGCCCGTTCTCGTAGTACAGCGTCTTGTCCACGATGGCCTGCAACTGGGCGGCCGAGCGAACAGAGAACCGTCCGATGGCAATGTCCGGATACCAGTCGTCGCCGGCGTCCATGCACCCGTACTGCAGGTCGGTCGCGGGGGTGCCGGCTCCACCACCGGTCCAGTGGGGGATGGTGTCGGTGTCACCGACCAGCAGGATGTAATCCGGCGCAGCGGCCGAGCCCCATAGACCCTGGA
>JANQGB010000155.1 GCA_028277545.1 Phycisphaerae bacterium
CCATCCTCATGAGGCGCCGTGTACATGTGGCAGGTCACGCACTGCAGCTCCAGCCCCGCGTGATCCGAGGCCGTGAAGGGCACCAGGTCCGGCGTGCCATCAGGCACCGGCATCTCGCCAACGTAGGTGTTGCCCTGCACGCTGTGGTGCGGGGCGCGCCCATCGTACTCCCACGTCCGGCCGCGACTGTGGTGACACTGGCCGCAGAGGTTGAACCTGTCCGGGTCAGTTGCGTCCTCGACGGTGTTCGATGGCGTGGTTGCAACCACCTCCGGATAGAGCAACTGGTAGTCGCGCCCCTCCTCCGGGGCGGCGGCATGACCCGTCCGGGCGTGTGACTCGTGACAGGCCACGCACTCGACGTCGAACTTCACCGGCGGATCGCCGCCGTCGTCACCGATCGGGGCGTGGCACGCGTCGCACGAACCGTAGTAGGCGTGGGCGGAAGCGGCCGCGTGCCCCGACGTAGTCCACTCGTCGTAAGTTGGGTGATGACTGCCGGTGTGGCACTCGCCGCACATGGCAGAGGCCTTATCAACCACTGGCTGGACCATGTACGGCGTAAGCACGTGGTCGCCAGAGGCGCCGTGGCAGTTCTCGCACTGCACGCCGGCCAGATGCGGCGTGGTTGCCTGGTCAACGTATCCGCTTGTTTCGCCAAGGCCCACCGTATGACACTCCAGGCACTCGGGATCCTCGTGCGGCATGAAGAACGGCGGAGCGGCAATGGCCTCCAGGTTGACCCACGCTGCTTCGTGCAGCGTCTCTGCCCAGGTAGCGTGCGCCTCGGTGTGGCAGGCGGCACAGATGTCGGCACCGACGTAGCCGGCTTCCGGTGCGGTGATGCCCAGCAATGCCTCAGCCGCCTCCAGCATGGCCAGCGTGTAGCTGGCGTTGTGCACGCCCAGGCTCCCGTCACCCAGGATGTAGTGATAGATGAAGCGGACCTGCTTGGTCTCGTCGGCGATATCGTCCTGCGACCAGGTGCAGAGCGGATCAGCAGCGCAATCCTCCGCTGAGGGCGGGCCGGTCTGTGTTCCATCCTCCGATTCCCAGGCGATGTACTCCCAGGTGGTGGGATCGCCCAGGGCCGCGTGGATGGCATCCAGGCGGGCCTGCACCGCGTCCTGGATTGCTGTCGCCAGCGCCTCTCCCGCCTCGGCCGTGCCGTGACAGGGGGCACAGGCTTCGTAGTCAATGTGCCAACTGTGCCCGGTGATGGCGTCTACCTCGGGTGGGCCATCCTCATGAGGCGCCGTGTACATGTGGCAGGTCACGCACTGCAGCTCCAGCCCCGCGTGATCCGAGGCCGTGAAGGGCACCAGGTCCGGCGTGCCGTCAGGCACCGGCATCTCGCCGACGTAGGTGTTGCCCTGGACGCTGTGGTGCGGAGCACGCCCATCGTACTCCCACGTCCGGCCTCGACTGTGGTGACACTGGCCGCAGAGATTGAACCTGTCCGGGTCGGTTGCGTCCTCGACGGTGTTCGATGGCGTGGTAGCAACTACCTCCGGATAGAGCAACTGGTAGTCGCGACCCTCTGCCGGGGCGGCGGCATTGCCGGTCTGGGCGTGCGAATCGTGGCAGGCCACGCACTCGACGTCGAACTTGACCGCCGGATCGCCGCCGTCGTCACCGATCGGGGCGTGGCACGCGTCGCACGAGCCGTAGTAGGCGTGGGCGGATGCAACAGCATGCCCCGACGTCGTCCACTCGTCATAAGTCGGGTGGTGGCTGCCGGTGTGGCAGGCACCGCACATCTCCGATGACTTGTCGATCGGTGGCTGCACGTTGAGAGGATCGAGGACGTGCGCCCGGCCAGGCCCGTGGCAGTTCTCGCACTGCACGCCGTCAAGGTGTGGCGTGGTGGCCTGATCGACGTAGCCGTCAACCTCTCCGAAGCCAACAGTGTGGCACTCCAGGCACACCGGATCTTCGTGAGGCATGAAGAACGGCGGCGCGGCGGCAGCCGCCAGGTTGTCCCAGGCATCGCGGTGCACCGTCTCGTCCCACTCCATGTGCTCTTCGCTGTGACATGCCACGCAGGTGTCGGCTCCGACGTACTCGCCGTCCGGCACGACCAGCTCCATGGTGAAGCCGTCGTGGTGGGCATGGCACACGGTGCACGGCGGCATGGTGTCGGTGTGCAACACGGGGATCTCGGTGTCATCCAACGGGTAGTTGTCGTGACAGGTCTCGCAGATGCCCTGCACGCCCGGCGTCAGGTCGACGTAGGCTCCAGGTCCGACGCCGACCGTGTCGTCGGTGAAGGTCACGTCGACCGGGCCGTAGAAGTACGTGTCGAACTGGGTTGGAATCAGGTGGAGATTGCCGTTGTCCGTGGCGTGGAGAGCGTGGCAGTCGGTGCAGTATTCGGTGTGATGCTCGCCGCCGTGCTCCATCGGCGCCAGGTCCCCGCGGTGGCACTCCTTGCACAGGATGCCGTTCTCCTGGCTAACCCGCAGGTATGGCTCGCCGGCTGTCCCTTCGTGGGGATTGTGGCAGGTGCCGCAGCGGATGGCGCCGCCGTCGGTGTGCAGAGCCAGAATGCTGCCCGCCTCGGGCCCGACCACGTCGCCGGCATCGCCTGCTACGCCCAGCGGGTGAGAGTTGCTGTTGCCCATCCCGCCGATCGGAGCCGCCATGGCCCGGGCTGAGCCTGTGTGGCAGGAGACGCACAGATTCTCCTGCCCCTCGGCACTGAGCATGCCGCCCGGCGCGCCGTCAAACGAGTGGCAGCGACCGCAGAGGTAGTCGATGTCGATCATGTGCGGGCCTTCGTAGGCGTCCCGCGGGCCGCTGTCGGTAAGGAAGTCCTTCACCGTGGCGCCGCCAAAGTGCTCGACCGCGATCTCCAGGTCTTCTTGCGAAATACGGCGGTCCTGGTTGAGGTCGAGTTCAGCCACGTAACGTCCGCTGTCCATGGCCGCGACGATGTCGAAAGGATTGTCCGGCATCTCGATGCCCGGGGCGAAGACTGCCGAGGAGGCACCCGGCGTCGCCTTGCCCTTGCCGAGCCGATTGAGTTTCTGATCCTTGCCCAGCGGGACGATGTTGCCGCCTTTGCCCAGCGGGTCACTGTTGCCGCTCTTGCCCTGCGGAGGGGCCAGGCCCGGGTCGCAGGTGACTTCGTAGACCTCGACCGCGGCGTTGTTGGCGCTGGCCACGTACAGGTATCCCGCGGCGTCGATGGCGACGTCGATGGGTATACGCAGCTCTCCGGGACCGGTTCCGTATCCGGCGGCCGGCAGGTGGGCGGCATCCAACTCGCGGCCCATGGAGTTAAACACCCGGACAGTGCCCATCAGGGCATCGGCCAGGTAGATGTTGCTGCAGGAGTCAACCGCCACGCCTTCGGCACGGGCAACCCAGGCGAGCTCGTCGCTGCCGACGTACAGCGTGCGGTACCCGAACTTGGTCAGCACGGCGCCAGCAGTATCGAAGATCTGTACC
>JANQGB010000174.1 GCA_028277545.1 Phycisphaerae bacterium
CGCCAAGGTCGCGCCTGCTCGTAACATTGCTTGGATCGGCCTCAATCATCTGCAGGTGCGCGTCAACGGCCCATTCCAGGGCCTCGCGACCTCGTTCCGATTCGCCCGTGGCCGCGTAAACCCGCCCCAAGGCGGTCCTGGCCACTGCCAGGCTGCGCCAGGCGTTTCCTCGATCAGGAAACGCTTCCACGAAGTGCTGCAGGGCTTCGATCGCGGTCTGAAGCGGTTCCCGGGCGCCATGCATGTTGCCCTGATCCACACGCACGTTGCCGAGGGCGGCCAGCGTATTGGCCAGTTTGAGCTGCGCGTGCTGATCACTGGGATCGACGCGCAAGCGCGTCTCGATAAGTTCGACCACGAGCTCCAACTGGTACTCGGCCTCTTCAAACCGATCCGCCCGCGCCAGGCAGGCGGCCAAGTCGGATCGGATCTTTTCCAGGCCGAGCCATTGGTCGGCGCCCTCCGGCTCGTCGGCCAGGGCTTGCTCCTGGAGGGTGATCGCCTGCTCATAGCGCTCGATCGCAAGTGCGGTCTGGCCCGACGCCCCCAACAGATTGGCCAGCGTAAGATACCCTGTCGCGGCATGCAGGCGGAGTCTGGCATCCGATGGATCCCGCAGCAGCAGCGGCTCGACAATCAGCAGCCCCTGTTGGCAACTTTCCAGCGCCGCCGCCGTCTGGCCGAGGCTCTCACCGCTGGGGTTGCCCTGGATGTCGGCAATACGGAAGTAGCCGGCGGCGCACTCCAGTTGTAGTGCGACGTCGTCACCCGCTTCTCTGGCCAGGACGTCCAGATAGTGCAGGCCGGTAGCGACGATCATCTCCCGCGCCGGCAGCGTGCCCTTGACGGGCGAGACGGTATCGTGCAGGTCGTAGATCATCGTTCTGGCCAGGCCGCGGACCTCGTCAAACCGCCGTTCCGCAGCCTGCTGTTGCCGGTCGAGGCGTACAGCCAAGAGCCCGGAGACGATACCAAACACCAAGACCAGGACGAACACCGTCGCCGCAAAAGCAACGGCCAGCCGATGACGCTTGACGAGCTTTCCCAACCGATAGACTGAGCCAGGGGGATGCGCCAAAACCGCCTCGCCTGCCAGGTAACGCTCAACGTCTGCCATCAGGGCATCAAGGGATTGATACCGCCGGGCTACATCCTTGGCCATGGATTTCAAGACGATGGCGTCGATCTCGGAATTGAGATCCCCGCGGACAGACGAGGGACGGTTCGGCTCGGTGTCCAGAATGACTCGCTCGACCTCTGCCCGCGACAGTCCGGTCATCCCGTACGGTTCCCTGCCGGTGAGCAGTTCATACAGCACGACGCCCAGCGAATACACGTCGCTCGCAGTAGTGACACACTCGCCTCGAATCTGCTCCGGGCTCGCGTAGCGCGGTGTCAACACCTGTCGCTGTGGCGCGGTCATACCCGCCGAAGCGGATGCATCTTCGGTTTCCAGGACCCTCGATATTCCGAAATCGACCAGCTTGGCTTCGCCCATCTCGGTGGCGAGTATGTTGCCCGGCTTCAGGTCCCGGTGAACGATCAGGTTCTGGTGGGCATAGCGAACTGCCGCACACACGTTTAAGAACAGCTGCAGCCGTTCCTTGATGCTCAGGTGGTGCCGATCGCAGTATGCATCGATGCGCTGCCCGTCGACGTATTCCATGACCAGGTACGGACGCCCGTCGCCGGTGGCACCCCCGTCGAGCAGGCGGGCGATGTTCGGGTGTTCGAGGCTGGCCAGTACCTGTCGCTCGTGTCGGAAGCGGCGGAGAATGTCGTCGGTGTCCAGGCCCCGTTTGATGATCTTAAGCGCCACCCGCTGGCTATAATGCGCATCGTCGCGCTCGGCCAGCCATACGGCGCCCATCCCGCCGACTCCCAATCGCCGCAGCAGGCGGTAGCACCCGACACGGTCGCCAGGGCGCAGGTCGGCTTGGGATTCGCGCAATTCCGAAGCCGGGACCGAAATGCCGGGGCGCCAGACCGGATCTCTCATGAAGTTGCTGGAGTCCCGATGCCGCCCAAGCAACCCCTCGACCTGGCGGCGCAACTCGGCGTCCCCGTAACACTCATGGCCCAGAAAAGCGTCACGCTCGCTGACCGGCCGGT
>JANQGB010000175.1 GCA_028277545.1 Phycisphaerae bacterium
CTGCGGCTGCCATACAGCTCAGCGGCGTCGCGCCTGGTGGCGTCGGTTATGGCCGAGGCCCAACGCCGCAGGCGCTCGCGCGGCACCTGTTCGACGCCCAGACGGCCCTGCAGATACCGCCTCAGAAACCTCAGCCGCTCGGCACGCGAGGCATGGCGGCCGAACCACTGGTTTAGTTGGGCGATGGCCCCCGCTGCCTGCACGTCTCCGATCTCGGCACCGGTCGTGGCGCCGAACACGTCCGCGTACACGCCCTCGAATGACGAGCTGCTGACACTGCGCACCAGGATGTTGGCCGAGTGTCCGTCGCGGTGCAGGAACCGGGC
Organism: Phycisphaerae bacterium; assembly: GCA_028277545.1. GTDB lineage: Bacteria > Planctomycetota > Phycisphaerae > UBA1845 > UBA1845 > JANQGB01. The sequence goes on from JANQGB010000175.1 coordinate 327, forward strand.
CCGGTGTGCATCCGCGAGCAACTTGGCCACCGCGTCCGCCAGCAGGCCTCGCCTGCGGCGGGCCGCCTGGTCCTCCTGGCGTGCCGTCTCTCTCCAGGCCTCTGGCAGCGGGACAGCCCCGCCGACTTCCTCGGTAATCAGAACGCTGTGCAGCTTGGCGAGCCCTCCCCGCCGCGTCCCCAAGGCGACGAAACCCACACACCGGACGCCCGCCGCCTCCGCCCGCAGTCCGGTCTTCCACTCCAGCTCGGCCGGTGAACCGCGGAGCAGGACTCGGACTCGGTCCGGCAGCCCAGCGGCAAGAAACTCCTTGACGTAGAACACTCCGTCACCGAGCTCCACGCGCCATACGCGCCGGTTGGGGTTGGCCTTGACTTCGCTGGCTCGGGGATCGTGACCCAGGTCAAACCACTCAATCGGCTCCAGGCGTGCCCATCGCTCGCGCCAGCGGTGATTAACGGTCCAGGTCGCCGGCGCCGGGGGCCCGGCCGGTGTTGGCGACGGTCCGGCACTGGTTGGCGTTGGGGTGTTCATGTCGGTCGAATCGACAGGAGTCCTGGTAGCGTGCCGCGTCAGCCTCGCGGCGCGCGCGAACGTATCTTGCCGCGTCCCCCTTGTCAAAACCGGGCAGCCCGCGACGGCGGCCGAGCCTGGTCATCGTGTCCGCCACAGGCCCGATAAGGCAATGTGCGTAACACCGCAAGAGTGAATTGAGGCTGACCTGCGGGCGGCGGCCATCCGATATAGCGATGTCGCCGTGCGCCGGAATTGTAGTCGATGCTGCTGGTCCCAATAAAAGACGTAAAGCCGGGTATGGTGGTAGCCCGAGCCGTCTGCCAGGCGCGTAATGGCGTCCTGTTTGTGCAGAGCGGTTACGCGCTTGAGGCGCGGGCCATCGACCGCCTGATCAGCCTGGGTGTCCAAAGCCTCTGGATAGAGTGTGACGGGCTGGCCGAGATTGATGACCGGATAAACGAACGGGTGGTCTCGAAACGCCAGGACCTGGTCCAGGCCTTGACTACTTCCGTCGACGACCTGCGGCAGCGGACTGACACTGTCGTGGACTGCGGGCAGTTCGAGTCCAAGGTGGGAGCTCTGCTGAACGAGGTGCTCAGCGATCCGGCCCACGAGCCGATGCTGGCCAGTATGGGCGGCGACGCCGGGGCGCTGGTTCGCCACCAGACAAACTGCTGCTACCTGAGCCTGCTGCTGGGCACGCACCTCTCCGGGTACGTGCGGCACCAGCGACGACACGTGCCGTTACACATCGCCCAGGACCTGCGCCGGCTGGGCATCGGGGCCTTCGTCCACGACCTGGGCAAGACGCGCCTGCCCG
>JANQGB010000213.1 GCA_028277545.1 Phycisphaerae bacterium
CGTCGAGCAGTTCTGCTCGTGGTCCGCGTGGAGGATGAGCAACTGCTCCAGGGCATGCTCGACACTGGGTTTGATCTCGTACGGTTCGCAGGGCACGCTGAACATCATGTTCAGGAAGTTGGCGCAGTAGCTCAGCGAATTGTCCGGGTAGACGATCGGCTGGCCGACCGACTTCTTGTACGAATAAGCCGCGATGGTGCCGATCTTGGCCAGCAGGCGGCGGATGGCCAGGTGGACGTGGTCGTCGTTCTCCGGATCGCACGCGTCCTGGTAGAAGGTCGACAGGGTGGCGATCATCGAGCCCAGGATGGCCATGGGGTGGGCGTCGCGCGGATAGGCATCGAAGAAGTGCCGCATGTCCTCGTGCAACAGAGTGTGGTGAATCAGGTCTTCGGTGAAGGCCTCGAACTCGGTGGCCGTAGGCAGCTTGCCGTAAATGAGCAGGTAGCACACTTCGACGAAGTTTGACTTGGCGCAGAGATCTTCAATCGAGTAGCCGCGGTAGTGCAGGATACCCTTCTCGCCATTGATGAAGGTGATTCCACTTCGGCAGGACCCCGTGTTGCCATACCCGTCGTCCAGGCAGACCAGTCCGCTGGTGGCCCGCAACTTCGAGATGTCGAGTGCCTTCTCGTGCTCGCTACCCTCGATTACCTGAAGCTCGTAGGTCTGTCCCTCGTGTTGGAGCTGAGATGTGGCTCCCATGACGCGTCCTCCTCGCAGATGAGTGGCATTCAACTCGGGACGGACGCCTGGACGGGAAATCGCTTTGGACGACAGGTTCGCGTCTTCCGCGACCGGAAAGGTGTCCCAGAGACCCACTGAGACAGGCGTCGCGCCCGGACTCCGGACAGTCAGGATAACATACCGGATCGCTGGCAACAACCCCGCTCGAACCGCCCGCAGGCCACGCCGGCGGCCGGTATTGGCCGGGCTGCCGGATTTCCGCTGCGGCCGGCGGGCCTTTCAGAGTGAGTTTGAGACGTAACCTAACGAGGCGCCTGTTCAGTGCCGATGTCCAGTGTGCCGTGGCCGCGACTCCTCCCGGAGCGTTGCCACGGTACGAGCGCCGGCGCTGCGGACGAACGGCCGCAGACCGGACAGGGCCGTGAGGCATACGACGCCGTGTTGCACAGCGGACCATGGACGACCTTCGAACTCGCTTCGTTCGACGTGGTCGTTAGGCCTTGCATGGCTTCGCTGCGGGGAGGCGCGCCGTTGCTTATCCATCAGGTGCGCTAAGGTAAAGATTGACTGCCAATCAGATCAGGGAGAATGCGCGCCATGTTCTCAAGCATCAGGTCTCGAATCGCACTGCTGAGCGGAATACCGCTGACTGTTGCCCTGTACTTCATGGTGACCAGCATTGGCGTGAAGTACGAACTCTATGAGGAGATGGGCAAGATCGAGAGTATGGCCCAGCTTGCCGAGCATGTCAGCGCACTGGTTCATGAGACGCAGAAAGAGCGCGGGGCAACGGGCGTGTTCATGGGCAGCAAGGGAACGAAGTTCGCGAAGGAACTGGACGCTCAGCGGAAACTTACGGACTCGCGGCGGGAAGCCCTGAAGGTATTTCTCGCCAATTACGACACCTCC
>JANQGB010000020.1 GCA_028277545.1 Phycisphaerae bacterium
GGGTCGGCGTGCTGGTCCGTAATCAGCGGTATGGGCCGATCCACCAGGGGCAGCAGCAGCTTTCGCCCGGCCATAGCCATGTCGCGAAGCTTCAGCAGCAACGGCAGATGTGTCTGGCGGCGCTGATCTATCGTCTCCAGCCGCCGCTCGGCCAGGGCCCGTTCCTTGCCCGATGCCGAAGCCGCTTCGGCCCGCAGTTGCTTCTCGCGGCGGGCCAGTTCGACCTCGGGATCGGGATGCACCGCCACCGCCGTGTCGCCCAGCATGGTCTCGGGGCGGGTGGTGGCGATGATCACGTGCTCCGGCTCACCGGGCTGCGGATCGATGACCGGGTACTTGAAGTGCCAGAAATGGCCCTTGACCATCTCGTGGTACACCTCGTCGTCGGCGACGGCGGTCTGGAGGTGGGTGTCCCAGTTGACCAGCCGCTTGCCCCGGAATATGAGCCCGTCTTTAAACAGCTTGAAGAAGGTGTGCCGGACCGCCTTGGCGCAGACCTCGTCCAGCGTGAAGCGCACGCGGTCCCAGTCGCAACTGCAGCCCATTTGCTTGAGCTGGCCCAGAATGCGGGACTCGTACTGGTCCTTCCAGGACCAGATCCGGCGAACCATCTCCTCCCGCCCAAGGTCGTGCCTGCTCTTGCCCTCGTCCTCGAATATCCGCTTCTCGACCACCGCCTGGGTGGCGATTCCGGCGTGGTCGGTGCCCGGCTGCCAGAGGGTGTTGTCGCCGCACATGCGGTGGTAGCGAATCTGCACGTCCTGGAGCGTGTTATTGATGGCATGCCCGAGATGCAGGGCACCGGTGACGTTGGGCAGCGGTATCATGATGACGAACCGCCGGTCCGGCGGGCGGTCGTCGGGCGTGGCTGTGAAGGCGCCCCGCGTCTCCCACAAGGAGTATATCTCGGACTCGACCGCGGTCGGGTCGTACGTTTTGGCCAGTTCCACAGAATCAGACATCACTACACTTTCCACAGTCAGGGTTGTTGCCCCAGCGGGTCCCAGTGCGGCAGAATCGGCAGGATAGAGGGCCCCTCTTGAAAGTTCAACTTGGCGACCAGGCAGGCACGGGACCCTGGGGCTGCTCGACAGCAGTGCGGAGCATAGTCTCGGCTCGCTTCCCAGCACCGGCGGCGCGGCCTATAATCGATAGCTCCGATGTAAGGGGATCGTTGGAGCGGCCTCTGGGCACGAATGTCTGCAAGCGACTATTACGACATCCTGGGAGTCGGTAAGACCGCCACTGCGGACGAGATCAAGCGGGCCTACCGCCGGCTGGCCAAGAAGTTCCACCCGGACCGCAACCCCGGCGACGCCTCTGCCGAGAGGAAGTTCAAAGAGGTCCAATCGGCTTACGACGTACTCCGGGACCCCGCCAAGCGGGCCCAGTACGATCGATTCGGGCCTGCCGCGGCCGGAGACTGGCACACTGACCCCAGCGGCCAGAAGGTCTACAGTTGGTCCGCCGGCGGTCCCGAGATCCGCTTCGAGGACATGGAAGACCTGTTTAACGCCTTCGGTGGTTCCGGCCGGGCGTCGCGGGCGGGCGGAAACCCGTTCGCCGACCTGTTCGGACATGGTGGACGTTCGCGCCGATCGGTTGCCCAGTCGCAACGTGGGCAGGACATCGAACGCCGGGTCAACCTGGCTTTCGATCAGGCGATTCACGGCACCACGCTCGAGATAGACCGCGTCGAGCAGGGTGGTCAGCGCCAGACTCTGGAGGTCAGGATTCCTCCGGGCGTCGAGCACCAGCAGCGAATCCGGGTGAGGGGCAAGGGCAACCCCGGCGCCAGAGGCGGGCCGGCCGGAGACCTGTACCTGGTAGTCTCGGTACGCCCCCATCGCTACTTCCGGCGGGATGGCAAGGACATCTACGTCGACGTTCCGCTGACCATCACGGAAGCCTCCCTGGGCGCCAAGGTTGACATCCCCACGCTCGACGGCGCCGTTTCGCTTAACATCCCGCCCGGGACGAGTGGCGGCGCCAGGCTGCGCCTCGCCGGGCGCGGCGTTAAGCCGCAGCGCGGCAAGGCCGGGGACCTATACGCGGTCATCCAGATTGCCGCCATTAAGGACGCTTCCGAGGAGCAGGAACGGATGCTCCGCGACCTGGCAGGCACGCTGCGGGACAATCCCCGCGACCGGCAGGACTGGTAGAAAGGCAGGCAGCGCCGATGACCTTGCGCGGCAGCAGCTACGAGAGCGACTTCCAGCGGGTGCGAGCGGGCCTGATAGTGTTGCTGGTGGGCATCGTGATTCTGCTCGGCGCTTTGGGCATGGCGGTGATCAGGGGTCCGCAGTCAGGAGCGGACCAGGTCGCACTGGACTCCAGCGTGGAGCCACCGCAGAGAGACGCCGGTGACGCCCAGCGAGTGGGGGCGGCGGCTAGCATCCTGGGTGGTGTGCTGGTGGTCGTTCTCCTGGTCGCGGGGTACGCCTTG
>JANQGB010000442.1 GCA_028277545.1 Phycisphaerae bacterium
CTACGGCCAGCGCGGCGCGACCTCGGACCAGATTGCCGCGGCCGCCCGGCGGGCCAACGCCCACCAGTTCATCGAAGAGTTCGCCGATGGCTACGATACGCTGATCGGCGAGCGGGGCATCAAGCTGTCAGGCGGCCAGAAACAGCGGGTGAGTATCGCCCGAGCCATTCTGGCCGACCCCCAGATTCTCATTCTGGACGAAGCCACCAGCAACCTGGACAGCGAATCCGAACAACTCATTCAGGCCTCCCTGGTGGAGCTGCTGGCCGACCGCACCACGTTCGTCATCGCTCATCGATTGTCAACCGTGACCAAGGCCGACCTCATCCTGGTCATGGAAGACGGCCGCATCGTCGAGACCGGGACCCACTCCGAGCTGATGAGCACCGGCGGCCTGTACAAGCAGATGGTCTCCCGCCAGATGCGCTTCCAGGAGCAGCTTCTCGACGCCGCAACCGAGGGCATCGACTGGTCCTGAACTCCACGACCGGGTCCACTGGCGAGCGGGCCCGGGCAGGGCGCGAAAAAAGCCCCGAGCGGCGTCCGTCACGGAAAGCCGCTCGGGGTTCAGTTGTGTCCTGAGGCAGGCCGGCGGTTACCGGCGCCGCCTGATCGCCGCCACGGCGCCGAAGGCCAACAAGGCCAGGGTCGTCGGCTCCGGGACAATGGTTATGCGGGCGACGTTGGTTCCCCAGAAGTCGAACTCCGGCGGCACATCGCCAACGCCCAGAATGCCAGTGTGTGGCTTGGTGACGACTCCGCCTTCAACCGGGCTGCCCGTGCCCGGAGACAGAGCGGGCACGTCGTCGGCTGACTCGGTGTTGACCTCCGTCCCCGCGTCCCACACCTCCAGGAAGGAGAGTGTGAAGTCGTAGAACGTCGCCGCGCCGCCGCGGTACAGTGCCAAGGCGTTGTCCATGTAGGCACCACCGATGAATGCGTCGTTGGTGACCGGCAGCATAGCGGCGAACGAAAGGTAGGGATGCGCCGCGTCCGCCATCAGGGTCACGGTGGTGCTCTCACCCGGAAAGATGAAGCCGCCCACACCGAAATCCAGCACTCCCGCCGCGCTGGCGGCGTCCGCTTCCAGGAGCCCGGTCACTCCATCTTCTGCCAGCGCCTCGAGTGCCGGCGAGGCGGCTGCGCCTTCGTCGAAGATGTCAAACGTCATATCGTGAGTGGCTAAGAAAACGGGCGTGAGGGGCTGGACCCCAATGTTCTCGAGGGTGACGGTAAACTCGGCCGAAGCCATCGCGGCGCTGGACACCCCCAGAACCAGCGCGCAAACTCCTACTCCCTTCCACATCATCTCTCTTCTCCCTTTTTCCTCGGACGCCTGTCCTTGTCAGTCAGGGTGCCTTTTGAGCCCCCGACACGCACACACGGCGTCCACTCGCCGCCGAACGGGACCCGCCTTCGGGCCCCCGGCCCCACGGCGACGCGTAGCGCCATTTAGTATAGTCAATCTCGGCTGTACCGCCAACCCTCTCCAACAATTCCCGATTTATTGGCGGATCACAACGTTAAACCGTTGCCGCGATTGGCCTTGGAGTCAGTGTCCTGAAACTGAGGCGCGCGTTGCCGGTGGCCGGCGCCGGTCGCCGCGCGCGTCGTTGTACAACATGCCGCCCCGGGCGAGCGGTTGGCACTGAGCCGGCTGGGCTGCGACCAGCCAAGACGGGATTCCGGTTTGCCGCGTTCGGCAGTCGCTCCGCGTTGCCGGGCCTTCTAAGGGCGACTAGGCTTGAACCTGATCGTGGCCGTTGGACAACGAGCTGCGGGTTGATACGCAGCCTGAGGTGGCCGTGCAGCGGCGTGTCACCTGGGCAGGCACGCAGTCGAACGGTACGCTCTCCGGGCGCGGCGCCGCCGCCCGGCGGGGCACGCAGGAGAAGCCCCATCCGCTGGCGCAGGCGCGGTTTCGCGGCCTGGGCTCGGAACGTACGCCGGACTCATTTGACAGGCTGCCAATCGCCTACAGTAGTGCCTCAGAGTTTGCGGTGTCTGCTGTCGACGCGTATAGGCTGCGTCGTCAACGCTTGGGCGCCCGCGCGAACTGAAATTCGCGGCGCGGTACGATCCAGTCGTCTTGAGGCGCTAAACCAGGAAAGGCCACCGCGTGACCGATCACACCTCCTCGCTTCCACGGAAGACACATCGTGGTGTGCTGGTGTTGGTCGTTTGCGCGACCATGTGGAGTCTGAACGGCCCCTTGATCAAGCTGCTGGGCCAACTGGACGGCGGCCTGTCCGGACTGACCATCGCCTGTTACCGATCGTTGATCAGCGGGATCATCTTCACGCCGTTGGCGCTCCGCCGGCTGGCGACACTGCGGCGCGTCTCCGTGGCGTGGTCCGCCGGCTCGGTGATGGTCTTCACGCTGATGACCTCTTCCTTCGTGATTGCCACCACGATGACCCAGGCGGCCAACGCGATCATCCTGCAATACACGGCGCCGCTGTGGGTGTTTCTGCTGTCGGCCCTGTTGCTTAAGGAGAGGCCCGGGCGGGTCGAGGGCCTGGTTCTGCTGGTGACCATGGCCGGCGTGGGAGTGATCTTCACCGGGCGGGCCGCGTCCGGAACCGCGGGGCTGGTCGTAGCCCTGGGCGCGGGCCTGGGGTACGGCTCGTTGATCGTCGTGCTGCGCGGCCTGCGGGCGGTCAACCCCACCGCGGTCACCTGGATGAACTGCCTGGGCTCCGGGCTGCTGCTGGCGGCGGCGGTCGCCTTGTGGGACTCCTTCGCCCTGACCTCTGCCCAGTTCGGACTGGTCGTGCTGCTGAGCGTGGTCCAGTTCGCCATTCCCTACGTGATGTTCTCCTGGGCACTCCAGCACGTCGAGGCACACCGTGCCTCCCTGATCGTATTGCTGGAGGTGGTACTAAACCCGGTGTTGACCTTCCTGGTTGTGGGCGAGCGAGTCCCCCGGGCCACGTTGCTGGGCGGGCCGCTAATCCTGGCCGGCGTCATCGGATGGATGCTGCTGACCTGGCGGCGGGAGCGCCGGGATCGTGGCGGCTGCGCATAGTACAAACAATCAGACCCACCACGAGGCGT
>JANQGB010000556.1 GCA_028277545.1 Phycisphaerae bacterium
GGGCGAGCCCGAGTACTTCATACCACCGTCGGCAGGCGCCGACAATTGCCCGAGAAGCGCGGTGTTCCGACAGCCATGTCTCACCCGTCGCCCGCGCGACTGAGTTCTGGAGCCGAAGACCGGCCGCAGGGCAGCGTGACGGCGGACCGGCACCGCGCGAGCGCCTGGCTACCGCCCGCCCGACTGCGTAGACTCTGGCGACGCCAATGGCCCGCCGCGCGGCGTTGGCCCACGGGCTTCGAGAACACACGGGGATGTCAGTCTGATGAGCACTACCGGCCGGCATGACATCGTGGACCGAATCGAATCGTTACGCGTCGGCGCCATTATTCGCACAGATGATCAGGATCTTGCGCGACAGGCCATGCTGGCCGCTGTCCGTGGAGGGTTCCGGATGGTGGAGTTCACACTGACCACCCCCGGCGCGCTCGAACTGATCGGCGAGTTCGCGGACCGCGAAGACCTCCTGGTGGGGGCGGGCACGGTGATGTCGCCAGAAGACGCGGCGGCTGCGGTATCAGCCGGGGCGAGATTTCTCGTGTCGCCGGTTTGCGATCCGGAAGTAATCGCGGCCGCCCGGAAGCTCGATGTCGCCAGTATCCCCGGGACCTTCACACCTACCGAGATGCTTACCGCCCATCGCTGCGGTGCCGACTTCGTCAAGCTCTTCCCCGCCCCGGCTGATCCGGCGCAGTTCGTGGCCAACATCCTGGGACCGTTGCCGTACTTGCGAATCTATCCCACCGCCGGCGTGACGCCGGAGAACTTCACCGCGATCCTGGAGGCCGGTGCAGCCGGCGTTGGCTTCGTCAAGCCGCTTTTTGAGCCGGCGGACCTGGCCCGACGGGACTTCGATGCCATCGAGAAGCGCGCCGCGGGGATCATCCGCCAACTGGCGGGCTGATCACGGTGAGCGCCGCGGACCACGTGCCTGACCGTACACCGCGCGGTTCTTCATAGCGCAGGCTTCCAGCCTGCGGAATCGCGATGACGATGCAGGCAGGATGCCTGCGGTACGAGGGCGTAACGACTCTGCGCCATGTTGCTAGTCGCGGCTCTCGAAGAGCGTGCTGAAGCCGCCCAGCACCGACCCCTCTCCCTTGCCGCGGGGGCCCACGTTGGCCAGGACCCTGCCAGCCAGGCGGGTGAACGGCAGTGACTGCACCCAGACACTGCCCGGGCCGGTCAGCGTCGCCAGGAAGAGGCCCTCGCCGCCGAAGATTGAGTTCTTGATTCCGCCCGCCATCTGGATGTCGTAGTTCACGCTCGGCTGGAGTGCCACCAGGCAGCCCGTATCGAGCCGCACGGTTTCACCCGCCCTGAGGTTCATGCGCTGGATGGTGCCTCCGGCGTGGACGAAGGCCAGCCCGTCTCCGGTGATCCGCTGGAGTATGAACCCCTCGCCGCCGAACAGCCCGGTCAGGATCTTTTTCTGGAATGCAATTCCGATCTGCACGCCTCTGGCCGCGCAGAGGAAGGCCTCCTTCTGGCAGATGATCTCACCGCCCAACTCGTCGACATGCATCGGGATTATCTTGCCTGGATAGGGGGCGCCAAAAGCAACTCGTGACCGTTGTTGGCCGACATTTCCGAAGGTGGTCAGGAAAAGTGACTCGCCGGTGACCATGCGCTTGCCGGCGTCGAGCAACTTGCCCAGGAAGCCCTGTTGTTTGGACGGGTCACCAAACACGGTCTCCATATTGATGCCGTCGGTCATGTACATCATGGCACCGGCCTCGGCCACGACAACTTCGTTGGGGTCCAGCGTGACCTCGACGAACTGCATGTCGTCGCCGAAGATCTCGTAGTCGATTTCGTCCGCTAGTCGGCCGGACGGTGTGGGCGGCGGTCCACCTTGACCGGCAAGTTCCCGGGCCAGTGCTGCTACGTGCCGGGCCTTGGCCCAGTCCGCCATCCCCGGACCGTAGACCATCGCGTCTGCGCCGCCTGCCTGGGGTAGTCGGGCCAACAACTCGTCTCGAGTCATCGGGCCGGCCGGCTCACCATTCACCACGCAGTACCATCCGCCTTCGCCTGCCATGCCGTGATCTCCTGTCTGCTTCGTCACTGCCAACCGTGTGGCCCGCGTATTGGACCGCCGCCCCGGACTGTGAGTCAAGACCGCGTCGGCGGCGTCCCCGACAGCCAGTTTCGGGTTGGGCCTGTCCCCGCTGGACTTTACCGCTACAATACCACGTCCCGCCCGCCTCCGCGGGGTGGGCGCGGAGCCGGTATGCTCAAATCTGAAAGGCGAGCGCAGTGCCCCGAAGAACGATAAGTGTAGCTCAGAAAATAGAATACCTGTCTATCCTCGACGAGAACGGGCGCCTGGACGAAACGCTGGATCCCAAGCTCGACGCCGACGCCTTGTTGCACCTGTACCGCACGATGCTGCTGACCCGGAGAGTCGACGAGCGAGCGGTCAATCTGCAGCGCCAGGGGAGAATGGGTACGTACGGACCGACGCGCGGACAGGAAGCGGCCCACATCGGCCCGGCCTTCGCCCTCGAGCCCGGCGACTTCGCCGTGCAGGCCTTCCGCGAGACGGGCATGAACCTGCTTCGCGGCTGGCCAATCGAGAACATCTTCTTATTCTGGGGCGGGTTTGAAGAGGCCAACCGGATCCCGGAGGGCGTCAACGACACGCCAATCGCGGTGCCCGTGGCATCGCAGATTCTGCACGGAGTAGGTGTGGCCTGGGCGATGAAGATCAGGAACGACCCCCACGTCTCGCTGACCTTCATCGGCGACGGCGGGACCTCGGAGGGTGATTTCCACGAGGGCCTGAACTTCGCTGGGGTCTACCAACTGCCGGTTGTGTTCATAATCCAGAATAATCAGTGGGCCATCTCCCATCCGCGCCAGATGCAGACGCGATCCGAGACACTCGCCCAGAAGGCCATCGCTTACGGATTTGACGGACTGCAGGTGGACGGCAACGACATGTTGGCAACTTACGTCGCGGCTCGCGAGGCTGTTGATAAGGCCCGTTCAGGAGGCGGCCCCACGCTGATCGAGGCGGTCACCTACCGCCTGGGCGTTCACACCACGGCGGATGATCCCAGCAAGTATCGCAACGCGGAGGAGGTGGAGCAGTGGGAGAAGCGGGATCCGCTGATCCGTTTTACGAAGTACCTGAAGGAGAAGGGCATCCTGGACGACCGGACCGTCGAGGAGTTTGAAGCCGACGTTGCCGAGAAGGTCAAGCGCGGCGTCGAGGCCTACGAGGCTTACCAGGACGTCGATCCGCTGGACGCCTTCGACTACGTCTATGACAGCCGCCCTGCCGAGCTAGCGAGTCAGCGCGAGGAGTTCGCGGCCGCGCTGACACGTGAGGGACACAGGTAAGACCACGGGGGTAATGCATGGCATTGTTGAACATGGTCAAGGCGCTGAATCTGGCACTGCGTCAATCGCTGGCGGATGATGACGACGTTGTTATCATGGGCGAGGACGTTGGGCAGGATGAAGGCGTATTCAGGGTGACCGAAGGCCTGTTGGCCAGGTTCGGCCCCGACCGGGTAATAGACACGCCGCTGGCGGAGGCGGGCATCGTCGGCTGCGCCGTGGGGATGTGCCTGTACGGCCTCAGGCCGATCTGCGAGATGCAGTTCTCCGGCTTCGCCTATCAGGCTTTCCACCAGATCGAGGGTCACGTCTGCCGCTACCGCAATCGCACCCGCGGCCGCTACCGTGTGCCGATGGTCATCCGCATGCCCTACGGCGGCGGCATCCGGGCCATCGAGCACCACAGCGAGTCGCGCGAGGCGATCTACGCCCACACGCCCGGACTGAAAATGGTCATTCCGTCGACACCGCGCAATGCGCGGGCCCTGCTGGCGGCTTCCATTTCCGATCCCGACCCGGTGATCTTCTTCGAGCCCAAGGCGGTCTACCGGGCCTTCAAGGAAGAGGTTCCCGACGACGCCGAGACCTTGCCAATCGGGCAGGCCCAGGTCGCTCGTGCCGGTCAGGACATCACCCTGATCGCCTACGGGGCCATGATGCGTCCCACCCTGGAGGCGGCGGAGGACCTGGCGGACCAGGACGGCGTCTCGGCGGAGGTCATTGACCTGCTGACCGTTTCTCCGCTCGATACGGAGACCATTACGGCGTCGGTGGCCAGGACGGGGCGGGCGGTAGTTATCCATGAAGCGCCGCGGACCTGCGGGCTCGGGGCGGAGGTCGTGGCCAGGATCGTGGAGAACTCGCTCGAATACCTGGAGGCGCCGATTCGACGGGTCACCGGCTACGACGTACACTTTCCCTACTTCGCCCGGGAGCGGGCGTATCTGCCCAACGCCGAGCGGATCATTCATGCCGCCCGGGAGACGTTGGAATTCTGAGTTCGGTAATGTCGGGTACAGGAGGTTCAACGCTTCATGTCACGGGATTTTCTGCTCCCTGATTTAGGTGAGGGCATAACTGAAGCGCAGATTATTCGTCTGTTGGTCTCCGACGGGGATACCGTGGCGGAGGACCAGGCGTTGATGGAGGTGGAAACGGACAAGGCCGCCGTGGAAATCCCCTCACCCTTTGCCGGTGTGGCGGAGAAGGTCCACGTCGAGGAGGGTCAGACCGTCAACGTCGGCGACGTAATGGTCAGCTTTGCCGCCGGCAACGGAGACAGCGCTGCTGTCACCGAGCCGCCAGTGCCACACGCGGCCGCCCCGCCGGCAGCGGCGAAGGCCACGCCGGAGGCGGGGGCACCGCGGGTCAAGACGGACGCCTCGGGTACCGTGGCGGCGGCGCCAGCGGTTCGCAAACTGGCCCGCACACTTGGGGTTGACCTGGCGTCGGTGCCCGGGTCCGGTCCGGGCGGTCGCGTGGTCAAGGCGGACGTCGAACAGGCGGCCCGCGGCGAGGTGGCTCAGCCGGTACCAACGCCGACCGAGGTACCCATGAAGGTGGCGCCAGCTCCATCCAGTCCGCCGCCGGGTACGGCCGCCCTCGACAAGTGGGGCCCGGTGCGTCGGGCGCCGCTGTCGCAGATTCGCAAGACCATCGCCAACCAGATGAGTCGCTCGGTGTCCACGATTCCGCACGTCACTCACTTTGATGACGCGGACATCACCGAATTGGACCGCCTGCGACGCGGCTACGCGTCCGACCCGGGTGATCCGGAACGGAAGCTGACTCTGATGCCCTTTGTCATCAAGGCCGTGTGCCAGGCGTTGAGGGCTTTCCCGGAGGTCAACTCCAGCTTCGACCACGAAGCGGGAGAGATCGTCTACAAGGAATACATCAGCATTGGCATAGCCGTTGACACGGAGCGAGGCCTGATCGTACCGGTTCTACGCGAGGCGGACCGGATGGACGTTCTGGCCATCAGCGACGCCTTGGCTGTTCTGGCGGAGAAGGTGCGGCGGACCCAGTTCACGGTGGACGAGTTGCGCGGCGGTACGTTCACCATCACCAACATTGGGGCGCTGGGCGGGCGCTATGCCACGCCCATTATTAACCATCCCGAGGTAGCTATTCTGGGTACCGGGAGGTCGCGACGGGAGCCGGTGGTGGTGGGCGATGCGATTGAGGCGCGCCTGATTCTGCCGCTGAGCCTGTCTTTCGATCACCGGGTGACCGATGGTGCCCAAGCGGCGCGCTTTGTGAGCGAGATCACCAGCCTGCTGGAGAACCCGGTGCGGCTGATGCTGTAGCGTGGCGGACCGCTGATCCGTTCGGCGGAGCCTGACCCACACCACCTGAAGATCGGGAACGCAACTGAGATGGTAGTTGGCGAATTCACGCAAGAGACGGACCTGCTGATAATCGGTGGCGGTCCTGGCGGGTACTCAGCCGCCTTTCGGGCGGCACAACTGGGAATACAGACTACCCTGGTCGAGGCCGCCGACGGTCTCGGGGGCGTCTGCCTGCACCGGGGCTGCATCCCCTCCAAGACGCTGCTGCACGTGGGGGACCTGATCGAACAGGCGGCCCGGGCCGAGCAGTTCGGAGTGAAGTTCAGCAAGCCCGAGGTGGACTTGGCGCAGGTGCGCAAGTGGAAGGATAACGTGATCGCCAAGCTGACCGGCGGGCTCGCCGGGCAGGCCCAGCGCCTGGGCGTCGAGCGGGTCACCGGGCGGGCACGATTCGAGGACTCGCGTCACGTGGCCGTCGAGGGCGGTGAAACCGGGCGGATCAAGTTCCGGCGTGCCCTGGTGGCCACCGGATCCGTGTCGGTACGGCTTCGTGGCATTGAGATCGACAGCCCCAAGGTCATGCACTCCAGCGGAGCCTTGCGCCTCGAGGAGGTGCCCGAGCACCTGCTAGTGATCGGTGGAGGCTACATCGGCCTGGAGCTCGGAAGCGTCTACGCCGCGCTGGGCAGCGAAGTGACCGTGGTCGAGATGATGCCCAGCCTCCTGCCCGGCGCAGACGCGGACCTGGTGCGTCCCCTGGCGAAGCGCATGAGAGAGCTGCTGGCTGAGGTGTGCCTGAACACCAAGGTTACGGGCATGAAGGACGTCCAGGGCGGGGTTGAGGTTACCTTCGAGGGCAAGAGCGTGCCCAAGAGGTCGGTCTTCTCCCGCGTACTGGTCTCGGTGGGCCGGCGACCCAATACCGAGAACCTGGGTCTGGAAAAGACTCAGGCCAAGCTCAGCGACCGGGGTTTCATCGAGGTCGATCGTGGTTTTCGCACGGCCGACTCGCGCATCTACGCCATCGGCGACGTCATCGGCGATCCCATGCTGGCTCACAAGGCCTCTCATGAGGGTCGGGTCTGTGCCGACATCCTGGCCGGCCACGATGCCGTGTTCGACGCCCGGGCTATTCCGGCGGTGGTCTTCACTGACCCGGAGATCGCCTGGTGCGGGCTGACCGAGTCCGAAGCCAAGGCGGACGGGCGGAAGGTGGCCATCAAGAAGATACCCTGGGGTGCCGCCGGGCGTGCGGTGGCCATGGGCCGATCCGACGGGCTGACCAAGATTCTCTTCGATCCGGAGTCACAACGGGTGCTGGGCGTAGGTATGTGCGGTCCCCATGCCGGGGAGATGATAGCCGAGGGCGTGCTTGCCATCGAGATGGGAGCCGTGGCAACGGACCTGGCGTCCACCATTCACCCGCATCCCACGCTGAGTGAAATGATGGGCGAGGTGGCTGATCTGATGGAGATGTCAGGTCTCAACAAGAAGTAGCTCCGCGGCTGACTACCGGTTACCATACGGCCCCCGAACACCGGTGGATCATGGGCAGAATAAGCTTCATAAAAAACCTGGCCGAAGAGCTGGAGGCGGAGTCCGTCCTCAGTAGGGACGATCACGTTGTTGCGGGCGTCTCGGGCGGCCCCGACTCCATGGCTCTGCTGCACGTGCTGGTGGATTTGAACGCCGAGTGCGGGTACTCGCTCAACATTCACATCGCCCATCTCGATCATCAACTTCGCGGGCAGGAAAGCGAGAAGGACGCCGCCTTCGTGCAGGCGGCGGCTGACGGACTGGAGTTGCCCTGCACCATCGAGCGGGCCGACATCGGCGAGCAAGCCGGCAGCGGCGAGGGCTCCGTTGAAGAGGTTGCCCGCAGAGAGCGATACGCGTTCCTCGAACGCGTCTGCTTGCGGACCGGTGCCAAGGTCGCGGCCGTGGGTCATCACCGCGACGACGACGCGGAGACAATTCTGCATCGTATTGTGCGCGGGACCGGTCTGCGCGGACTGGCTGGTATACCGCGGGCCCGATCCCTGCGAGAGGGAACGGCCATCCGGCAGATCCGACTGGTCCGCCCGCTGTTGCGCCGCGATCGCCGTTCACTGATAACCTACCTGTCCGAGAGCGGCGTACCCTATCGCGACGATCGAACCAACCAGGACAACAGCGTGATGCGCAACCGCATCCGCAACAGCGTGCTTCCGTTGCTCGAGCACGATGTCAACCCCCAGGTGCGCGAAGCGTTGCTGCGCCTGGGCGAACAGGCCCGCTGGCTCGAGGAGTACTTCCGCGGCACGACGCAGCGCACCTTGGAGACCCTGGTCATCTCGCGGACCGATCAGGAACTGGTCCTTAACGCCGCGGCGCTGTCCAAGAAGGCCCGCATCATCCAGACCGAGTTGATCCGGCGTGCCGTGGTGGCGTTCCAGCTCGGCGAGCAGGATCTTGGTTTCGCTCAGCTTGTGGCCGTTCTGGACCTTGTGGCCGATCCCGCCAGCGGCAAGGAGGTTCACCTGCCGGGCGGTATGACGGTCAGCAAACGGTACGATCGGTTGATCTTCTCAATGCCCACCGAAGAACCGCGGGAGACAATCGCGGCTGAGATCGCGGTACACGTGCCGGGCAGGACGCTGCTGCCGATCCGCCGGATGGAGATCAACTGCGCCCTGGAAGAGGCCGACTCCCGGACGCTTTCGCAATGGCTGCACCGCCAGCACGCCACGCAGCAAACCGCTCCCGGACGCGGGCCGGGAGCCCAGCAGGTGGACGAGGAGTGGATCGACTACTCGCGGATTCGTCTGCCACTGGTCGTCCGTACACGGTCGCCGGGAGATCGGTTCTGGCCGCTGGGCGCGCCCGGGTCGAAGAAACTCTCCGAGTTCCTCACCGACGCCAAGGTCGAGCCCGCCGAGCGCGATCGCGTGGCGGTTTTATGCGACCAGCTTGGCCCCATCTGGGTCATCGGGCACCGGATCGATGAGCGCGTCAAGTTGACTGCCCACAGCAATCACGTGTTGCAGCTCCGGGCTAACTCGGTTGAATCGTGAGTGCCGCTCACCAGTGCCAGCCCGACCCCAGTAGAGATTCGCAACGCGAGACGACACGCCTGGGCCGCCTGCCGCTGACCGTTGTCTTTGTCACGGCCCTTCTGCTTCGGGCCGGATACGGCGGGCTGACACTGGTGCGGGCTGACGATCCCGCCCATCTGGCCTTCCCCGACGAGCAGCAGTACTGGATGATGGCGCAGTCGCTGTACGCCGGCGGCCTCCTCACCGACGAGTTGGGTTTCAATGCCACGCGGATGCCGTTGTATCCGGCGATCCTTTCGCTGTTTGTAGGGCAGGAGGCGGCGGGCGTAATTGCTGCCAAGGTCTGTCATTGGTTCCTGGGGGCTGCTGCCGCCGTGTTTGCAGCCTTGTTGGGCGCACGCTGCGCCGGCTGTCGAGTGGGATTGCTGGCTGGGCTTCTGGTGGCGGTGGACCTTCCTCTGGTGGGCGTATCATCACTCCTGCTAACCGAAGCACCGTCCGTGACTGCACTGGCCGCTCTTTGGTGGGTGGGCTGGCCGTTGCTCGATCGTTCACGTGGCGCGACCACCGGGCGTTGGGTGGCGGTGGGGGCGCTGTCTACGCTGTGCGTCTACATCCGACCTTCGACAGCCGGCCTGATCGTGTTGTGGCTCGTCTTTCTGGCCGCCCGCCGGGGGAGGAACCTGCGAGCCTGGCTCGGCGCCGGCCTGGCCTTGGGCATCGTGGTGGGGAGCCTGGTGCCCTGGGCGGCGCGGAATCACCGCGTCACCGGACATTGGTGCTGGCTGACCCACCGACTGGGCATCTCGCTGTACGACGGCGTGGGGCCGCAAGCCACCGGCGCGGGCGACCTCGGCAACATCAAGGCCATGGCCGAGGTCGTGGAGTTCGACGAGGTTGGCTGGAACGACTGGTTCATGCGCAGCTCGTGGGAGGCGATCCGCAGCGATCCGGGGCGTACACTTAAGCTGGCGGGCGTCAAGCTGGCCCGCACCTGGAGTCCGGTGCTGCACGCGGAGGAGTATTCTTCGCCCGCCATGCGGCTGATCTTCGCCGGCTGGTCGGCCCCCTTTTTTGCCCTGGCCATAGCGGGAACAGTGATGCTGCGCACACGACCTGCGATATGCATAGCGCTGCTCCTTCCGGCGCTGTATCTCTCGGCGCTGCACAGTCTCTTCGTGGGAAGCGTGCGTTATCGCCTGGGGGCCACGCCGATGCTGGCGGTGCTCGCCGCCTGGGCGGCCATGACCGCCTGGGACCGTGTGCGCCGAAAGCGATCGGAGCAGGGCTGATGGTGCCTACTGACCGCCAGCAGCCGCCGGCCCGTCGGCGTCTCCTGGGCCGCCGCGAGCAACCGGTGGGGCGCGCCCGCCGGCATGCCCATCACGGCCCGCTCCGTCGCGTCCTGGGAGTTCTAATGCTGGCTATCCTGGTGGGTTCGGCGCTGGGCTACCGCCATCTCACCGACCCACAGCGGGTACGCCAGGCTGCGGAGCGTTACCTGCAGTCGCTGATCGGCGGGAAGGTCACGGTTTCGTCGGCTGAGTTCTCGCTCTTCGAAGGTATCCGCCTCAGTCAGGTCTGGATCAGCGAGAGGACGAAGGTCGATCAGAGGAAGACGCCCGTGGCTGCCGAAGCCGCCGACCGTGGCCCAGGTCCGACGCTGCCGCCGGCGTCCACCACCGTGTTCTCCTGTGCCGAACTTCGCCTGCGCCATCGTCTGGCCGACGTATTCCTGGGCCGATTGACCGTCGATGAAATCGTAGCGGTCCGGCCAATCCTGACCGTCTTCCGCGATACGCGCACCGGCCTCTACAACGTGCGCGACCTGGTGGCCAGCCGCTCGCTGACGGAATCGCAGAGCGACTCGATCGCTCCCACGGTTCGACTGCGCAACGCTCGAATCCGCATCGGCCGGCGGGACGGCGACCTGTCCCAAATAGTCGAGGACCTGAACCTGAGCATTCTGGCGACGCCGACTCGCGACCAGCCGACGTACGAACTTGCCTGGCATGGTGGAGGAACAACCGCCTCGCGCGGCCGATCGCGGCTGGACCTGACCACGATGACCATCACCGACCTGGACGGCGGTCTGCCCTGGGTCTCGGTCGAAGGGGTTCTTCTGGCTGCCGACGCTGGAGTTCAGGGCGCCCAGCAGTGGTGCGACCTGCTCGGTCTGACCGGGCAGTTGCATTTGCGGGACTTCAATCTCTCGGCCGACCAGCGCAGGACGCATGAGCGGCGGGCGACCGTCGAACTAGCCGGGGCCAGCCTGTCCGTTCCCCTGGACGAGGCCGAGAAGGCACTGCCACTGGACCAGCGCTACCTCCGCTTCAACAACGTGAACGGTCGCCTGGACCTGGGGGCCAGGGACGCGGTGGCCAGTTTCTCCGCGGATCTGCAGGGCAGCGCGTGTACGCTGGAGGCCCGGTTCGTTATGCCGGAAGGCGGTGCCTCGACCCTGGACGGCGTCGGCTTCAACATCGACGTGACCATAGATCGCTATCGCCTGCCCCGCCGGGGCGACCCCGACCTGCCGCAAGAGGATCGCCTGGTCAACATGTGGGGCCGGCTGGCCCATTTCTACGACAACTACGATCCTCACGGGTTGGTCAATCTCCGGCTGTCCGTCACCAAGGAGCCGGGCAGCGCTCCCGTCGCGCTGCGCGATGCCACCGTCGAGGCCCTGGGCTGCGACGCCTCCTATCGATGGTTTCCCTATCGCGTCAGCAATATGAACGGAACGGTCACCGTAACGCCTGACGGTGTCACCCTGAACGACCTGCGCGGGTACCACGGCGGCGGTCTAGTGACAGTCGATGGCCGGCTTGGCGATACCAGCTCGCACTGTTCCGTGGACCTGCGGATCACCGGGCAGGGTGTGCCTGCCGACGGCGCCCTGCACGACGCGATCAGCACCAGGTATCAGAGAATCTGGGACCAGTTTGACCTGGCGGGCAGCGCCGATATCGAGGTCTGGCTGAAGCGGGGCACGGGAAGGTCCGGGAAGGCCG
>JANQGB010000584.1 GCA_028277545.1 Phycisphaerae bacterium
GGCGCCGACATCATCTGCCACCCGTCGAACCTGGTCCTGCCGGGCCTGGCTCAACGCGCCCTCCCGATCCACGCCATGATCAACCGGGTCTATATCGCGACCGCCAATCGCGTGGGTACCGAGGGCAACTTGACCTTCACCGGTCTGTCGCTGATCGCCAACCCCCGGGGCGAGGTCCTGGCCAGCGCACCCGGCACCGGCTCGTCGGTGGCCATCGCGGAGGTCGATGTCGACTTGGCCCGTGATAAGCAGGTGACGCCCCGCAACCACCTCTTCGAAGATCGCCAGCCTGCTCAGTACGCCGACTTGACTGCCTGAGCCCCGCGGATCATGATTGGACCACCATCGAGTCGGCGTCAAACGCCGGCAACTCAGCGGCCCCGACCAAGGCGCCGCCACCCACCGCCGGACCGGAGACTGCACCATGACACGTAACACCCAGCTCCTCACCCTGTCCCTCGTGGCCGCCTGCCCGGCGTTTGCGGGGACCGCCCCCCCGCCGGTTGGGCTTCACCAGCGCCAGTGGCAGGCACACCGGAACACGCCGACCTCGTCGGACCTGCTGACCGGGCGAGGCGTCCACCTCTCACCCCGCCAATCGTCGGGACCGGACTCCAGGCCCTGTTCGACTGTCTTTGGCTACCTCCCCTACTGGGTCAGCTCCGCCCACCTGCAATACGAACGGCTGACTCACCTGGCCTGTTTCTCGGTGGAGGCTAACAGCGACGGCACGCTGGGCAATGATCACGAGTGGCCCTGGACCGGCGTAATCGACGAAGCCCACGCCGCGGGCGTGAAGGTCATTCTCGTGGTTACGCTCTTCGATCCCGAGGGCATCGAAGCACTGATCACCAACCCCGAGCACGTCCAGACTTTCTTCGTCAACATCAAACACAAGATCCTGGACGGCAACGCCGACGGGGTGAACATCGACTTCGAGGGAGGTTCGAACTGGCAACAGCACATCAACGCCTTCATGTCCGACCTCACCGACTACCTGCATACAGAAATCCCCGGCAGCGAGGTCACCATCGCCGGCCCGGCCGTCAACTGGAATAACACCTGGGACCTGCCCGGCCTGGCCGCCAGTTGCGACGGCATCTTCATCATGGGCTACAACTTCTACGGAAGCTGGAGTGGCACTTCCGGGCCCAACGCGCCACTGACCGGCGGCAGCATCAACATCACCGACACTGTGCTGGGGCAGTATGCATCAGTCACGCAGCAAAACCCGGAGAAGCTTATCCTCGGCGTACCGTACTATGGCCAGCACTGGACCACCGCATCCTCCAACGCCCGCGCGGAAGTGGTTGAATGGGTCAATTCCCCCCGCTTCGAGGACGCCCACACCGGTTCCGAGTCGCATGGGCTGAACTGGGATGAACAATCTCAGACCCCATGGTATTACTGGCAGGAGGGCTCCACCTGGCACCAGGTCTGGTTCGACAACGACACCAGCCTGGGGCTCAAGTACGACCTGGCCAGCGACAACAACCTGCAGGGCGTCGGCATGTGGGCCCTGGGCTACGACGGCGCCCGCCCGGAACTGTGGGACCTTCTTGGCACGAAGTTCGGCGCCTGCGGCCTGTCAGATAGTGACCAGGACGGCGTGGCGGACGACGACGACGCCTGCCCCGCCTCCGCACCGGGTAGCAAGGTAGACGCAAGGGGCTGTGCCTGCGATCAAGTCGACAGCGACCGAGACGGCGTCAACGACTGCGACGACACCTGTCCGGACACCCCGGCAGGCCTGGCTGTCGACGACACTGGCTGCGAGGTCCAGCGCCTGGACAGCGACACAGACGGCGTCTCAGACCAGGCGGACGCCTGCCCTGCTACGCCGGCTGGCGAGACCGTCGACGCAGCAGGCTGCGCTGCCTCGCAGCGCGATGGCGACAGAGACGGAACGCCGGACGACCGCGACCTCTGCCCCGGCACTCCCGCCGGAGCCACCACGGACGCCAGCGGTTGCGCTGAGGCGGAGCGCGATGACGACGGAGACGGCGTGTCCAATGGCGACGATGCCTGCCCCGACACGTCCAGCGGCCTGGACGTCTATGTCGACGGCTGCGCGCCGTCGCAGTTGGATCGCGACGGTGACGGCGTCG
>JANQGB010000701.1 GCA_028277545.1 Phycisphaerae bacterium
GGCCGTCCAACTCGGCGCTGACCGCCAGCCCGTTGTTGTACATCAGGCCGAAGACGGCCACGGCCGTTCCTTCGAACGCCAGCGTCATGCTCGATCCGGGCCGGCCTGAGGTGAGGTAGTCGAAGAACCACGGCACTCGTTTGTGCGTGTCCGCGTCCCACTGGCCGGTGAGGGTCAGTTCGGCGTTCTTGGGCTTGGCCGGGTCGATGGTGTGGACGAACTGGAGTTCGTCGGAGAACAGCGGCGGGGGCAGCGGGGCCTTGCGGGGGGCGCGTTGGCCGGCCTGGAAGAGCCGGACCTGCTCCTCGAAGCCCTCGCGAATGGCCTCGAAGCTGAGCCGCTGCCCGTAATCGCTGAGGTGATGCAGGTCGTTTTCCTCGAACTCGATCGACACGTCATCCCAGCTCTGTCCGCGCTCGGCCAGGCGGGCGAGAACGTAGTTGTGCATGTCGAAGAACGGAACGTCGTAGTGCTCGGCCACTTCGCGGTGGATGCGGTGGTTGACCTCGCGGTCGCGCTGCCCGGTTCCGAGCACGACCACGTCGCAACGGTTCTTGGCGGAAAGCAGCTGGCGCAGAATGCCCTCCATGCCCTTGCGGACCAGGTCCTCATCCGGCACGCTGGTGTCGTTGACGCAGAACTCCACGAACGCCAGGTCCGGGTGGGCCGGCAGGACGTTGCGGGGGAGGGTGAACGCGGCGGCGTAGGACTCGCAGGCGCCTAAGGCGCCCATGATCTCGCTGACCTGGCAGTGGTAGCGGCGGTGGTAGTGGCCGTAGAGGTACTGGGTCATCAAGGCGCGCCAGGACGTCTCGGCGACGTTGCTGGCGCCGACGCCGACCGTCAGCGAGCCGCCGATGTAGGCCACGTTGCAGTGGCTGGCGGCAAATAGTTTTTCGATGGCATTGGGAATCTGGCAATGTTGCGGCATCGGCCGGCCTCGCAGTCGCTCGGGTACTGACACAAAAAGGTCACAGAAGCGGGGGCAGGCCGCTCCGTCCCCGCCGCCGGCGGGGCCCCGGTCGATCCCTCGGGTGAACGACCTGCCCGTCTGTGCCCTGACGATCATCTATGCGCACTCAGCCTAAACAATCCGGAAGACGCAATCGAGTAGAAAGCGCCATCCGGGCGGGGCGGCGTCAGTCAGTCCGGCTGGCGCGGGAACACCTGCCTTGCCGATGTAGCCGGCGACGGGCAGAATGGGGGCCCATGAAGCTATTGATCGACGGCAGGGCGGCGGAGCAGGAGGCGATCACGGGCGTGCAGCGGTACGCCCGGGACATCGCCGCGTGGCTGGAGCGGTTGTCCGTGCCGTTCGAGTTGGCCAGGCCGCCGAGGGGGCCGAAGCTGCGCAAGCACCTTTGGGAGCAGGAAGGGCTGCGGCGGATGGCGCGGGACTACGACGTGTTGTTCTGCCCCGCCAATCTCGCCCCGGTGCGGTCGGTTCGCCCCGCCCGGTTGGCCGTGACGCTGCATTCGGTGGCCTTCGCCCACGATGGCATGGGCTACACGCCGGCGTTCCGGTGGTACTACCGCCAGATGATTCCGCGCGTGATCGACCAGGCCGACGCGCTGATCGTGCCCTCTCAGGCGGAGCGCGACCGGATCGCCGCCCTGTATCCGCCGGCGGTGGCCAAGATGACGGTGGTCCCTCACGGCGTGGACCCGGCCTTCGGGCCGGTGGGGGGCAGGCCGGAGCGGCCTTACGTGCTGTACGTGGGGGCGCTGTCGGCGGGCAAGGACCCCGAGGCGGCGATAAAGGGTCTGGGCCGGATCGCCGCCGAGGTGCCTCACCGGCTGGTGCTGGTCGGCGAGACGGGCGGGCCCTTTCTGGAGGTGGCGGCGGAGTGGCGGGGGGTTCAGCACGGATTGTCGCCGGAGAGGGTGGAATTTCTGGGTTCGATCGCCGATACTTCACGCTTGGTTCGCTTATATTCTCAAGCGGACGCGTTGGTGATGCCGTCGCGTTACGAGAGCTTCGGCCTGCCGGTGCTGGAGGCGATGGCGTGTGGAACGGCGGTGATCGCCTCCGATCTGCCCGCGCTACGGGAGGTGGCCGGGGAGGCGGGGGTGTTCGTTCCTCCCGGCGACGTGGACGGTTGGGCGGAGGCGCTGCGAGCGTTGCTGACCGACCCCGCCGGTCGCCAGCGGATGCGCCGACGAGGCATGGACCGGGCCAGGCTGTTCGGCTGGCGGCGGTGCGCACAGGAGACACGGACGGTTCTGGAGCACACATCTCGGGCGTGAACGACTGGCGGCAGCAATTCGACCTGCTGTACGAGTTGACCAAGAAGGAGTTGAAGGTTCGCTACAAAAGCTCCGCTCTCGGTTATCTCTGGAGCGTCCTGAACCCGTTGGCCTTGGCGGGGGTCTTCTACGTCGGCCTGGGGCTGATCGTGGGCGTCCGCGGCGACGGTGCGCACCCGTTCTGGCTGGCGCTGATCTGCGGGATGTTCCCCTGGCAGTGGTTTTTCAACAGCATCAACGCCTGTACCGACGTCTACGTCGGCAACGCCAACCTGATCCGAAAGGTCGCCTTCCTGCGCGAGCTGCTGCCGCTGGCGACGGTGCTGAACGACCTGATTCACTTCGCGATCTCCCTGCCGGTGATCGTCGCCTTCCTGCTGATGGGGGGAACCGGCCCGTCGCTTCACTGGCTGTACGGCGTGCCGTTGCTGACGGCCGCCCAACTGATCATGACCTACTCGCTGGGACAGATCACCGGGACGCTCAACGTCCTGTTCCGCGACCTGCGCAACCTGGTGGCCATCCTCCTGATGATGCTGTTCTACGTCACGCCGATCATCTACTCCCTCGACCGCGGGGCCAGCGCCGAGCGAATCGCCCCGTACCGGGTGTATATACTGATGAACCCGGCGGCGGCGTTGGTGGCGGGGTGGAAGGAGCTGCTGCTGGAAGGGCGGTTCCACGTGTCGTACTGGTCGCTTTCGGTCGGCTACGGGCTGGTGGCGTTGGTGGCGGCCCAGTGGATGCACCGAAGGCTTCGAGGAACGTTTCCCGAGGTGGCATGAGCGAAAACGTCATCGAATTCGAGGCCGTGGCCAAGGCCTACACGCTGTGCAGCCACGTTTCCGGCGGCATCAAGACGTTCCTGTTCCATTTGCCCGACGCGATCCGCCAGCTCCGCAACA
>JANQGB010000749.1 GCA_028277545.1 Phycisphaerae bacterium
ACGTTGATCTGGTTCTTGGGACGGACAGTGCCGTAACCGATTACCGGAGCATCGAAGACCCCCAGCGCCGTCTCCTGCACCAGCACCTCGAGCGGCCGAGCCGTCTCAGCACTGCGAGCCGGCGCCGGACGGGTGGCTACCAGCCACGCGGTGCCGGAACCTGCGCTGCCCATAATCGCAGCCGCGATGGCTACAATGATGACACGTCTCACTCGTTCCATGAGCCGGATACTACTCCAATAGAGAGCCGCGCCGCTCTCTTCTTGTCGGCCAGAGTCCAGGGCGAAACTTTAGCCCTAATAAGCAGTTAGGAGAACGCCGCCCACCGCCGTTCTCCCCATCACACACACCCTGACCTGTCCCCCATCGGCGGACTCTAGACCCGCCCCTGCGGTATGTCAAGGTTTTTCGGCCCCGCCTGTTAGCATGACTGCGAGGCGCCGTAACGCCTGGACTTTAATTACTCCATACATCGCAACATTGCCCAGGCGACAGACAGTCGGTCCGTACCAACACTCCGGACGCAGCTGACCGGTACGTTACGTCTCCGGCCTTCCAAGCAATGGCCGTGCCCGCTGTTGGATTATCGGGCGATCCTACCTGTCTTCACTAGTTGGCCGGTCAGCCCGGCGGTCTTTCTCGAAATCGTCGGCAGCGCAGAAAACAGCTCCGGTCTCAGGGCAACTCGGCCTCGATGGCGTCCAGAACCTGGCCTAAATCGGCAGGGGTCCGCTGGTCCATGGCGTGGCGGTGCCGGTCGAGTCCCTGGGTGAAATCGCTTATCGTCTCGGCTTCGAGGCGCTCTACATGGCGCCCGGCGCCCATCTTCTGAACGTGATACGCGTTCACGATCTGTTCGTACTGGTGGGCAATAGGCATCAACAGCATGGGTTTGGCAAAATGCAGGCATTCGCCCACCAGGCTGTGACCGGCCGTGGCGATCACGCCGGCGCAGCCGGCCAGGTCGGCGAGAAACTCCCGCTCCGACGTCGGTTTATACACTACCTGCCCCTGTTGCCCGGTGATGCCGAAACCGTAGGCGCGGATATCCATGCCACGGTATGTCTCCAGGGCGGCGCGCACCTGGTTGATTGAGCCGCAAGCGCCGGCATACGCCACCAGGTAGCTGCCGACGGTCGATTCCTGCCTGTAGACCGCCGGACGCAGCACCGGCGGCAGCAGCGTGGCCGGCGCGTAGTGTACCGGGGCGTCAATAAACGAGGTGATAAGGTATCTGCGGGCACCGGCATAGTAGAAGCGGATAGTTATATACGTGCTGAGGTAGTCGCGCCAATACCCCGGCGGCTGCTCTACGTCGCAGTGGGTCAGCAGGTGCTGGTTGTCGAGACTGATCCAGCGTAGCCCCAGCAGGCCGGCCATGTGAGCGGTGAACGCTTCGAAGTCCGTGATCAGCAGGTCGGGGCGGTAGCGGCGCATGATGTCGCGGATCAAGCCGAGCGTCCCCGGCAATCGGCGCGCGGCTGCCCAGGCGTTGTCCACCACCGTCCTGATGGCCAGGGCCTGGCCCTGGCGGTAGTGAATGTGCAGGCCAAAGATGTCCTCGACGCGATCTGGAAAGTGCTCTCGCAGATAGGCCGTGCCGCGCATGCTGGAGATGAAAAGCACGTCGTGGCCGCGATCCAACAGCCCCGCACCCACACTGTGGGCCCGGGTAGCATGCCCCAGCCCATCGCCGGCCACTGCATATAGAATCCGCGCCATCGCTTTCTCTGGTACCCGCTACGCCGCCGGCACGCAACCGTCTCGTTTGACGTTCGATCGCACCTTGCACATGATGCCACCCATGCGAATCAGTACAGCCCCAGCCCCACGACATCTCCGCTGCGCCTCTGCCGCGGCGATAATCTGGTTAGGTGCGTCGATCACGTCCACCCCCGCGGGCGAACCGGCTCCGCACAAAGACTGGCAGCCGATCGGCAGACTGGAACACGATGCCATCGCCGAATGCTCCGGCATCGTGGCCAGCCGCCAGTATCCAGGCATATTCTGGGTACACAACGACTCCGGCCATCCAGGCGTGCTGTTCGCCGTAAAGGAGTCGGGGGAGTTGGTTGCGGAAATCCCGGTAGCAGGCGCCAAGAACACCGACTGGGAGGACATTGCCGCCGACGATAACGGCCACCTCTTCGTCGGCGACACGGGCAACAACTACAAGCTCTTCCCTTCACGCTCGGTCTACGAATTCAAGGAGCCCGATCCCTACGCCTCTCCGATCAAGCCAGTCGCCGCGGTGCAGAGATGGAGATACGTGTTCTCCGGTGAGAGATTCGACGCGGAGGC
>JANQGB010000898.1 GCA_028277545.1 Phycisphaerae bacterium
CGGTGGCGGGCACGTACGCGTGGAGGTTCGGGACGAGGGACGAATCGTCGCCCAGGGCGATGGCCCGGCCGGGTCCCGGCTAACGCTCGCCATTCCAGACGCAAAGCTGTGGTCGCCCGACGAACCGCATCTTTACGACCTGAACGTGAGCCTGCTTGAAGACGGCCGACCCGGCGACGCGGTTCAGTCCTACGCCGGCATGCGCAAGGTAGCCCTGGGCACTCACCAAGGCCATACGCGTATCCTGCTGAACGGCAAGCCGCTGTTTCAATACGGCCCGCTTGACCAAGGCTGGTGGCCTGATGGCCTGTACACCGCCCCGACCGATGCAGCCCTGGCCTACGATCTGGAGGTTCTCAAGGGGCTGGGCATGAACCTGCTCCGTAAGCACGTCAAGATTGAGCCGGACCGGCTCTATTACCACTGCGACCGGCTGGGACTGCTGGTGTGGCAGGACATGCCCAGTGGCGACCGCTACATTGGCGGTAATGATCCTGACATCAAGAGACACCCGGATTCGGGCGAGAACTTTGAGCGCGAACTCAAATCCATGATCGACGCGCTGAGGAACCATCCCTCGCTAGTGATGTGGGTGGTGTACAACGAAGGATGGGGACAGTGGGACACGGCCCGGCTGGCCCGCTGGGCTAAGGAATATGACACCACGCGCCTGGTGAACAGCGCCAGTGGCTGGACCGATCGAGGGGTTGGCGACGTAATCGATATTCATGCCTATCCCGGTCCGGCCATGAGCCCGCCGGAGGATCAGCGGGCCTCGGTGCTGGGGGAGTTCGGCGGACTGGGATGGCCGGTCGAGGGCCACCTCTGGTGGAACAAGCAGAACTGGGGCTACCGCACCTATGGCTCGCAGGCGGAGCTGCAGGAGAACTACAACTCGGTAGTTGGACGGTTGTGGCCGCTGATCGGCCAGGGGCTGTCGGCCGCCGTGTATACACAAACCAGTGACGTCGAAGGTGAGGTCAACGGACTCCTGACCTACGATCGGGCGCGTCTGAAACTCAAACCCAACAAGGTGGCTGCGCTGCACCGGAGCTTGTACCGACCACCTCCACAAATTCGCGAGATAGTGCCGACATCAGTCCCTCACCCTCAAACTTGGCGCTACACGCTGGAGCAGCCAGACCAAGGCTGGACAAGCCCGGAGTTCGACGATTCTCGGTGGCGGACCGGGCAAGGAATGTTCGGCCGGCAGGGCACGCCGGGGGTGCGCCTGGGAACTCCCTGGACATCGAGCGACATCTGGCTGCGACGCGAGTTCCGGCTCGACGAGGTGCCGGCGGGCAATCTGCACTTACGAGTCTACCACGACGAAGACGCGGAGGTGTACATCAACGGCGTGCCGGCCGGAGCGTTCCGGCAGTGGGTGACCTCCTTCACGCTGGCCCGAGTTCATGACGACGCTCTACGCGCCCTCAAGCCGGGCAAGAATATTCTGGCCGTCCACTGCCATCAGACAGACGGTGGACAGGGCGTGGATGCCGGACTGTGTCTTGTCATCGACGCTGAACGTGACGACTGCGGGCGTTAAGTGTCCGTTCACGAGGAAGCGGCACGCGGAACTCCAGCCCGTGGTCGCATCGGAAACGTGCCGGTGCCATGATCGACGGCGGCCCGTCTGCTGGCCAGCAGCCAGGGCGCCTGGAGTACCGGGTGTAGGTTTGATACTGGAAGCGAGGCGATTCATGTTCGGTGTGTTTTGCGTATTGACCTGTAATGCGCTCGGAAGCCCAAACGTGCCTGCTGGCCCGGCAGAGTATCCCATCAAGCCGGTCCCCTTTGTGGACACTGTTGTTGCCGGCGGATTCTGGGGACCCCGTTTCGACACCAACAGAACCGTGACGATCCAGTCCAGCTTTCACAAGTGCGAGGAAACGGGTCGGCTGCGCAACTTTGCTGTGGCAGGCGGCCGACTCCAGGGCAGATTCGAGGGCATCTTCTTCAACGATTCCGATGTGTACAAGGTCATCGAAGGCGCTTCGTACTCGTTGGCCCGCAAGGCCGACCCGGCCCTGGAAGCCTACCTGGACGATCTCATTACAGACATTGCCGCCGCCCAGGAGGCGGACGGTTACCTGTACACGGCGCGCACCATCAACGACCCTGAATACGATTATCCAGGAAAGGAGGGCCGATGGACGCACCTGGCGCACGGCCACGAACTCTACAACGTCGGACACCTGTATGAAGCAGCCGTCGCTCATCACCTGGCGACCGGCAAGCGAACCCTCCTTGAGGTGGCGATCAAGAACGCCGACCTGGTCGCCGCCGTTTTCGGAGATGGCCCCGGCCAACGGGTTGACGTGCCGGGCCATCAGGAAATCGAGATCGGCCTGGTAAGGCTCTATCGCCTGACCCGAGACCGTAAGTACCTCGACCTGGCCCGATTCTTCCTGGACATGCGTGGTCGCCAGGACAAGCGCA
This sequence comes from Phycisphaerae bacterium, assembly GCA_028277545.1. Classification (GTDB taxonomy): domain Bacteria; phylum Planctomycetota; class Phycisphaerae; order UBA1845; family UBA1845; genus JANQGB01. The sequence continues at coordinate 2,443 of JANQGB010000898.1, forward strand.
GCCAACTCTACGGCCCCTACTCCCAGGATCACGAGCCCGTCGTCGACCAAAGCGAACCCGTCGGCCACGCCGTGAGGGCCGGGTACCTTTACTGCGGCATGGCCGACGTCGCAGCCCTGACCGGCAACCGCGGCTACATCGACGCCCTAGACCGGATTTGGGACAGCATGGTCTCGAGGAAGCTCTATCTGACCGGCGGAATCGGGGCCCGACGCTCGGGCGAGGCATTCGGCGCGGACTACGAACTTCCTAACTGCAGCGCTTACAACGAGACCTGCGCCGCGATCGCTAACGCCCTGTGGAACCACCGCATGTTCCTCCTGCACGGCGATGCGAAGTATATCGATGTGCTCGAGCGCGTGATCTACAACGGGTTCCTGGCCGGCGTTTCGATCGAGGGAGACAGGTTCTTCTACCCCAACCCGCTGTCCTCTGACGGGTACGAGCGCTTCAATCAGGGCAGCGCCGAACGAAGCGCCTGGTTCGGGTGTTCCTGCTGCCCGGTGAACGTGGTTCGTTTCGTTCCCTCCATCGCAGGCATGATCTACGCCCAACGTGACGATGTCTTCTATGTCAACCTGTACGTAGCCGGTCACGGGACGCTTAATCTGAACGGCCAGCCCGTGCAGTTGACGCAGCAGACTCAATACCCCTGGGATGGGCAGGTGACGATCACCGTCGAATCGGATGCACCGGCCGAGTTCGAGCTACGCCTGCGAATTCCTGGATGGGCCCGAGGGCGGCCCGTACCCGGCGATCTATACCGCTATCTTCCCAGAGACACCGAGCGGGTCAGCGTAACCGTCAACGGCCAGGACGCTGCACTCAGCCTGAAGGACGGCTACGCAGTACTACAGCGCATCTGGACCCCTGATGACACCATCAAGCTCTCCCTGCCAATGCCGGTACGCCGAGTCCTGTGCCATGAGAAGGCCCGGGCGAATCGTGGACGCGTGGCGCTGGAGAGGGGCCCGATCGTCTACTGCCTGGAAGGGGCCGATCATGGCGGCCAGGTCCACAACGTCGCGCTGCCCGACGACGCGCCGCTGCGCCGTGAGCACAAGCCTGACCTGCTCGGAGGTGTTACCGTCATTCGCGGAGCGGGTAAGGCGGTGCGCAGTGCCGCAGGCGCTACCCGAAGCAGTGTGGACGTCGCCCTTACGGCCATCCCCTACTACGCCTGGTGCCACCGGGGCGCCAATGAGATGGCCGTCTGGATACCGCGCGATCCCGACAGGATGCCGGTGCCACCTCCGGAGGCCTCCTTCAAGATCAGCGCCTCGCACTGCTGGATCAGCGACAGCGTGCGGGCCTTGAATGACGGCCTGCTGCCGACTTCCTCGGCCGATCCTGGCATCCCGCGAATGACCTGGTGGGACCGTCGAGGCACCACCGAATGGGTACAGTTCGACTTCGCCAAGCCGCGGAGCGTCGCGTCTGTCGAAGTCTACTGGTTCGACGACACAGGACGTGGCCGCTGCCGCGTGCCACAGTCATGGCGTCTGCTCTACCGTAGCGGCCAGGAGTGGAAGGCGGTGCAGAACCCCACTGCCTATCAGGTCGAACTGAACCGCTTCAACAAGACGTCGTTTGACGCCATCGAGACGGACGCCCTCCGCCTGGAAGTGCAGCTACGACCGACGTTCTCCGGCGGGGTCCTTGAATGGCGCCTGCCGTGAAGAGGAAACGCAGCCAGGCCCGCTGACCGGGCTTTTCCCAGCCACTCGGCTGAATCCTAAGCCCAACGGCACAGGAATCGCAGCGTCTCTCCTTGCCAGTCCGGAAAACGCTGGTGAATCAGGTCCCCCTGGTTTGGTACAATGGTGGCGCACGCCCCCGCGGCAGGCATCGTGGGAGAAGACGCGATCGTCGCCGGACACGGGGCTTGCTGGAGGGCCGCCATGAGACCTGCTTGTACCGGAGAGGTGCCGGCAGCCAACCGGATCGCCCGGGCACCTGCTGCCGGTTGGGTGGCTGTGATAGCTGGGCTGGTTTTCGGGGCTGCGCCGGCGGTGGCCGGGCCGTCGAGCGGCGTGCGGGTGATCGAGGATACACCCGCCCGGATCGTGCTCGAGTACCGGCTCGGGGCCTATAACCAGAGCGTGGTGCGGATAGAGGGGCGCGACCACCAACGCATTTCTCTGGATGATGAGAGCCTGATCAAGACGCCCGGAGCCCCCGAACTGCCGCGTGTATGCCGCAGCGTCATCATCCCCGATGACGCCGCCATGTCGGTAACCATTCGATCATCCAGCTATCGTGACATCCCCAACGTCGACGTGGCCCCGTCAAAGGGTTTCGT
>JANQGB010000909.1 GCA_028277545.1 Phycisphaerae bacterium
GAAGACGATCTCGTCGAGTTCGGCGATCCTGGCACGACCCAGGTTACGCTGAGCACGCTCGGTGAAGGCCGGCACATGTTGCTGGACGACAACTGGGACCTGGTCTACGAGTTCGATCAGCCGGTGCGATTCTGCGCCGTCATCCCGGAGCACTTCGCTCTGACCGACAGCTCTACCGGCAGTGAGATTCCCATTCCAGAGGCAAACCTCATCCACCAACATCTGGCCGACAACGCTGGCGTAGTGGTCCGCAGCCGGGTCACCATAGTCCTGCCGGACGGCCTGCAAACCGGCCAGGACTACGAACTCACACTCAGCGCCACCGGTCTGAGCCTGGACGGCGAGTTCCAGGTCAACCCCGGCACCGATCTGGCAGCCAACGGTACGCTGCCCAGCGGTGACGGCTCGCGCGGCGGCGATTTTGTGCAGTCGTTCCGCGCGGTTGGCGTCAATGACTATCTCACGGGTACGCCCGCCGCCGGCGGCATTACCCTGGATGACCAGGGCCAGCTCTATATGGTGGGCGAAGCCGGGCTCTACGGCCCGTTCGCGGCGCCCGGCGTGGTCACCGAGGAGAGCCGCCTGGGCGCTGACCTTCCCACGCTAAGCGGCCGTAACGTGGTGGTGACCGAGGACGGCACCGTGATCGTTAAGGGCCGTGCCGACGGCACGCTGTTCGAGGTGGATCCGACCACCGGAAACGCTGCCGAAGTTGCCCGGGGCGCCAGGCTGGAGAGCTTCCCCAAGTCGTCGGTACGCGCTCCGGCGGGCTACAACAGCATCGAGTTGGCGGGGGTCCAGGAAGGCGACGTGATTTTCGGGGGCGACGGCGGCGTCTCAGTGCCTGACCTGGCCAACGCCACCGGCCTCAAGGGCGATCTCCGCCTTGTCGTGCGAACCGGAATCAGCAGCGCCTGGGTAAACATGTGGACGCCGCCGGCACGGGACGGATGGCCCGGGTCGATCTACGCCGGGCATAAGCCCGAAGAGTCTGACGGCGGATTCCAGATTCGCCGGATTCTGCCCAACGGCATCGTGGACGATTTCGTCATTCCGCGATCGCTGTTCGGTTTCGAGGGCAGCAGCACAACTCACTTGCAGGACATCCAGGGACGCCGGGAGTTCATGCTGCTCGGCGACCTGAGCGACAACGCACTACTCGACACGCGGCAACTCGTGCCGGCCGGTTTCGATGGCGTGGGTGTCTATATTTTCGATGCGGCGCGCAACCGCATGCAGCTTGTCACCCCCATGGCACTGAAGACCTTCGCCTTCGACTTCTCTGCGTTCTCCCAGGTGATGCTGACGGATGATTTCGAGCGGGCCTACATCTCGCTGCCGCTGGAAAACAAGATCGTGACCCTGGACGGCCTGGCCAACTCGAACGCCGACGGCGACTGGCCTTGTGATGACATTTATGACCTGGGCGTGGAGTTCACCGACTCAGACGCCCGGGTGGTGGCCAGCAGCTTCGGGCTGGGAGGCTACCTGCTTGCCGGGGCCCCCACCGTGGTCGAGTTCGAGTTCGATCGCCCGCTGCCATTCTGCGCCTTCAATGCTGACAACGTGTCGCTGGTCGATCTGGACGACCCCTCCGGGGCCCAGATCGCGATCCAGGATAGCGACGTCAAGCGGATTCCGATCTATGACGGCGGGCAGATGCTGGCCTGCCGCATGATGATTGACCTCCCGCCCTCGCTGGTGGCTGGTCACGACTACCAGCTCACCCTCTCCGGCGACGGATTGGGCATGGACGGCGAGTTCAACGGGGCCCTGCCCAGCGGTGACAACAGCCCCGGCGGCGATTTCGTGCAAACCTTCCGCCTCATCGAAGGTAGCAGGTTCCTGACCGAGACGCGCAACTCGACGGGCATCGCCATCGATCAGCAAGGCCGGCTCTTTGTTTCCAACGAAGATCAGGTATACGGCCCGTTCGCCGCTGCAACGGACGTCACCGAGGCCAACGCGCTGGGCACGGTTCCCATGCTTCCAGGCGGCGGACGGCCACTCACTGTCGATGCCGGTGGCCAGGTGATCGCAGCCGGACGCAACAACGGTACGCTCCAGTCAATCGATCCGGAAACCGGACTGGTAACCTCGATAGGGTCGTCCGTGGGTGGCACCTTCGAGATCAACGTGATCGCCGCGCCGCCCGGGTTTGACGGCGACGTGGTCAGTGCCGGAGACCTTATCGTCTGCAGTGAGGGGCGCGGTACGGTTGCCAACCTCCTCTCCGGCAACGGCGCCACCACGCTGTTCAACGATCCGGACGTATCCAGCGGCTACACGAATTACTTCGTGACACCACCGGACCTGTTCGGGCCGCAACTGCTCTACGGC
>JANQGB010000982.1 GCA_028277545.1 Phycisphaerae bacterium
TGGGCAGCTTAGGCAGTCCGGATCTGGTGATGGTTGCCTTGCCGCAAGACCCGGAACAACTACACGCAGTGCACTCGTTTGCTCGGGTTGCCCGGACGCTGCGCCTGGCGGAACTGAAGACCGGCGTCCTGTGGGAGTATCCCAACGCGGACCTCGAGGCCGGGAAGGTCTTTCCAGGCCATGCGTGCGTGAACGTCACGCCGACCCTGGCATTCCAGCTTGGTGCCGAGAATATGTTCAGCGCAACTAAGTTCAGGGCGGGCGAAGAAGAACATGGGCTCCGTTTGGACTTTAGGCTTCGGGTGGATTGCGGGCACGGACCTCGAGTGGTCCAGGATGTGATTGAGACCTGTCGTCGTAAAGACGGAACGGTGGATGTCGAGTTTGATTCGCCCGAGGCGGGTAATCCGGCGGATGCGCCCTGGGGCAGATTTGGGACTGACGAGAAGACGTTCGCCAGCAAGCAGGGCGGCCGAAGTAACCCGATTGTGGCTAGTTGGGATACGCACCTGATTCGTGGCCGTTTTCGCCATCTTGAAGCATTCGCCAAGGTCTGGCGGAAGAGGTGGTTTAACGGCGACGGCCCCGAGAGTTGGCGATCGCTGAATCTGCTAGACAGCATAACCGACGTTTCGATGAGCGACGATGTTGCAGGGTGGTCCCAGGACGATGCTCACTGGGTAATCGCTGGGTCGGTTAGGGACGACCTCAAACGGATTGAGACGCAGATCGAGAAGTTCGCGAGCAAGTTGCTTAACCCGATCCAGCACAACGAATTAAGGAGCGTGTTCAACAGCTTCCACTCCTGCTTCTTTCGCCAGGACCTTCTCGGAACTTCCCGAGACCTGTTCCCGTTCTTCAGCCAACTGGGCCATGCTCTGGACGGCGTCGAGCAATGGGAGCGATACCTGGGCTGGCGACGGGAGGGCGATGGTCCTGACGGCGGCGCTCTCTTGGGCGACGAACCAGAGGATCGCGCCGAAGCCATGAATCGGTGGAGTTGGTTTCAGTTGGGGCTGGGGGACCTGATCACCCACGTCACCCGAGTGGTCCGCAATCGGATCGAGCACCGCTCCAGGGTCGGTGACCCACCCTTCCCGCAGACACTCCGAGCAGGAACGTGCAAGATCGTCAGTGCATACACCTTCGTGTTCCATCTTTGCATGGAGCTGCTAAGGCGTTCCGAGAACGATCCGAACGCACACGACGACTTCTGCAAAGCCCCGCACTTTGCCGCGTGTGTGCATGCAGGCACACAGGGCAAAGTGGAGATCGCCGAGCTCTTTGAAGGCTATCGCCAGTTCGTCGAATCAGACGAGTGTGCTGTCGAGCGCCCTCGACTCCTCTCGCAGAGAAAGGGTGACGAGTGGTCCTCGCGACTCTTCCTGCTGGAGATTCCGCCGCAGGCGATGCTCCGTCCGGAGCTGTCAATAGTTCACTGCCTTCACGAGGCTGCTGAAGTTTCCGACTGGATCATGCTGGATCGTTGTGACCCACTACGAGAGGTGTTGAACAAATGGCTGGTCAACGAGGCGACCAGCGTATTCGAGTGGTGCATCGCCGAGCAGTCCTGCCGCTATCCCTGGCGCAATGACGAGCCCGCCGACCAGGAGATCCGTCGCGTGAGGCCTTTCTTCACCACTTTCGCCAGCAAGTTCGTTCCCTATTGCCTGGCGTGCTACGACGGCACGCTCGGCGATGACTCTGGACAGATTAGCGCTCGGGACGTGCTCACGCACCTAGCTAGTGTCCAGAAGATCGATCACCCCGTAGCCCTGATGACTAAGGTGATGGATGCCTTATACGCCGTAGGATCTGAACGAGAGAATCTCGCATTCTTTGCAAAGTGCATGGAGTCTTCGGTTGGTGAAGACGAGAAGCCCCTGCGGCCCTGGGGCGCCCAATGCTGCCCGGAGGCTGTTGCAAGTTCACTGTTCAAGGACCAGCTTGACTCGCTTTGTGAGTTGGTGCATGAGTTTATCGGTGATATCGGCATGTACTGCTCACTGCATGCCCTGCTCAGTCCCAAGGACGAGGCGATGCCGCCGGATACCCGGTTCGAGCACCTTCTTACGACATTTCGTAGCGTGTATGATGTAGCGGCGGAGGCCGCGCCTGCCAGCGGCATTGGTGGACGGTTGGAGCGCACGATCCTGCACCGCTTTGCCGTTCAGGCCGCGGCAGTGCTGCCCCCAGAAGCGGACATCCGGTCCCGGATCATGGGGCGGCTTGATGATTTGGCGCCAGGTCTTGCTCCCGAGAAGGCTAGCGAGTATCTGAGTGATAGTCTGGACCGCCAGCCTCAGTTTGGTCCGAAGGACAGCTTGGTGGCTGGACTGCGCATGTTCTCGCCTTACTTCACCGCGAATGACCAGGGCACCTCGATGGGTGTCGACCTGGGCTTTCTGAGGTTTCACGCTGATGACCAGGACCAAGTTGTTCGGGCATTTCGCCGGGCATGGGACGAATCGATGCGTGTCGGCCCGGCGCGGGTGGAGGCTCGATTGGACCTGCTGTTGGTCCTATGGGCGGCATCGAACCGGTTTGCGATTTCCAGGCTCTTCGATCCGCTCGACCCTGACAAAGACCAAGCAAACAAGGATACGCGGGAGTCTTGACAATGGGTAGACTCACTGTAACACTGTTGGTTTTACGATCCCTATATCGGAGGACGCAGTGATGGCGAAGGAAACGCAGAAGCCGCGGCGCAAGTTCAGGTTTCGCTCGACTGCCGGGCGAAGCCAGACCCAGCGCCGTGTGCGCGCGTCGATAATTCGCGATCGATGTGATCTTTCGATCTTGCCTCCAGCACCTGAAGCTGCGCCGCTCTCGGCCTTGCTCGACATGATAGGTGAGCAAGAGGCAATCGAATTGCAGAACCAGTAGATCGGTCGCGTTTTTCGAAACTAGAATGGCCCGAGCGGGGCCACCGCGCGTGGATGCTGCGCGCCCCGGACCCAACAGCGCGACGTACGCGTCGGCTCCGCCCTTCGTCGAGTGTCCTGCAACCACTACCCTGGCCGCTTGGGTGGAGACTCTCACCGTGCCCATGGAGTACCGTGCGCAAACACGTGATATTATTGGCGTCGTGTCTTGCGAGACAGAGTACTTCCGGGACTATGTCGGGCGCGTGTTTGGGCCGGGTACGCCCGTCTACCGCTTGCCGGCAGACGGCGACTACCGTGACCAGCAGCAACCTCTCGTAGACCGCATGATAAGCAGGACTGAAGCTCTGGCTGCGGCCTTGCCAGGAAATCCTGTCATCGTCGTCGAGGGCGATTTGCTGGGGGACGCTGCGCGACCCAGGTGCTTTGAGGTTCTGAAGGCCCTGCGCGCACGCTTGATCCAGAAGGACATGCGTGCAGACCCGATCATTGTTCTGGCGACTTGCCAACCGGAAGTCGATTGGCAGGCGGCCATGGATGCTGGCGCCAACATCGTGGTAAGTGATCCGAGCTTCGACAACGAGACACTGACAGTCAGCGTCCGGGCGATTCGGGCGGAGCGCGACCGGTACCGTGATTGGACTGAGGAAGCCGTGGAGGACAAGGAAGAGAAGCAGTCCCGTACCCGGAAGTCTGAATGGGCAAGGTTGATCGTGACGGCAGTCTTGTCGCTAGTCACGGGCATCATTGTGGCGTGGTATACCGCCACGCGACTTTCGGCGCAAGCCCCGGCGCCCGCCGTTGTGCAGCCCGACGACAAAACCGGTTAGCGCCTTTTCGCTCTTGAAGTGCTTGGGGCTCAGAAGACAGCCTAGACGCTGGCTTCGCAAGCTGCCACTGATTGACCCCATGCGGGCGAGTACGGCACGTCATAGCCAGGTCTTTCCGTGTGAACGACAATGAGCGCCTGCGAGACATCGACCCGCAGTCACTGCAAGCCGGCCCTCGCGAGAGTTATCGAACCGTTGCACACAAGTGCAGAGGAGCCTCCCTGTATGGTTCTTCCGCAGAATTTGTGGGTAGAAAAGTCGCCCTGGGGCTCTGCCCCAGACCCCGGGATTTTCTGAGGCATGGCTCCGGTGTT
>JANQGB010001078.1 GCA_028277545.1 Phycisphaerae bacterium
CGACCTTGGTTGCTTTGAGGGCTCGGCCAAGGATGCTCTCGGCCTCGCCGTAGTCCGGGGCGGTGTCGAAGTAGTTGACCCCGAGTTCGATGGCCCGGACTACGGCGAGGCCGAGAGCATCCTTGGCCGAGCCCTCAAAGCAACCAAGGTCGATCGCTCCAGCGTGGTGATCACGTCAAAGATGTGCGAGAAGGGCCCCTACCCCTCCCACCTGGGCCGTACGCCCGACAACCCGGCGTCGGTGGACAACATCGTCCGCTGCTGCGAGGAGAGCCTCAAGCGCCTGCAAACCGACTATCTCGACGTCTACATGGTCCACGCCCTCGGCGAGCACGCCAACGACAAGCGCCTTGACAGCGAGGATCTGCCCGCCGCCCTGGACAAGCTCAAGAAGCAGGGCAAGATTCGGTTCGGCGGCGCGTCATCGCATGGCGCCAACAACACCACCGCTCTGCTGCAGCAGGCCATCGACGGCGGACTGACCGACGTCCTCATGCCGGCCTGCAACTATCTCAAGGAGCTGCGCGGCACCAGCAAGAGTGAGTTCGACCAGGTCCTGGCCAACGCCAAGAAGAAGAACCTGGGCGTTATTGCCATGAAGACCGTCCCCCGGGAGAAGGAGTCGCAGGAGTTGACCGACCTGCGGGACAAAGTCGGTGCAGACGCATCCTACTCGCACCTCTGTTTCGCCTGGGCCCTGGCGCAGGCGCCGGTGGCCGGTCTGGTCAAATCGATGACCAACGTCAAACAGGTCGACGAGTACGTGCAATCCTCCGGCGTCAAGCTGGCCTCGGCCCACGTGAACGTGCTGGAGGCCTATGCCGCGGCCCTGAGCGACAATTACTGTCGCATAGGTTGCGGGGACTGCCTGGCCTCCTGCCCGGCCGAAGTCCCGGTTCCCGACCTGCTGCGCTTCAACGAGTACTTCGTGAACTACGGCCTGGAGAAGCACGCCATGGGCCGCTATGCCGACCTGGACGGCCACCGGGCGGTCGCCGCCTGCACCACTTGCGACGCACCCTGTGAACGAAGCTGTACCTACGACCTGCCGGTCAAGTCGATGCTGGCCACCGCTGACCACAACCTCCACTTCGACCCCTACGTTCGACACGCATAGGAGGAGAAGGCAGCTAGCCAGGTCGATCGACACGCAGACGCCGGAGGCTGTGATTTCCGGCCAGAGGCGAACCTCTGCCTCATCGGAAATGCATGGCACAGGTTCCCAGCCTGTGCGTGCGCCGACCAAAGGCCGGTGCCGCAGTCGATGTTCATCGGGTGATACCTCCCTTATATAGCTGGCGAACGGGCGGTCACAAATGAGCGCAGACAACCGGGAATCCGGTACCGCTCTCGTGACACAGCCTGGCCAGGCGGGAACGCTGGATGGCGTGCGAAGCCTCGTGCCTCTGTTGCTGTTGGCCTTTCCTAGGCCGTGCGTGAACGTTAATCTGCTCATGATCGAGGAACGTGGCGCCGAGCTGAGCATCTGCCGTCTGGTATTCGTTACGTCGCATGCTCTCCTGGCAGGCACCGTCATAAACGGCAACCGCCGGTCCTTTGACGCGACTATACCCTGATCGAAAGGGACGAACTGCGGGGGACACGCTCAGTAGGAGAGAATCACTAGATGAGGGCCACCCATCAGCGAACGGCAGGACACTGGCAGACGCTTCTCTCGGGAATGTTGGTTGTAGTCGGGCTAACAACGGCGGCCAGCGCGTGCAGGGCCCATACTGCCCAGGAGGGTTCACCCGACGAGCCGAACGAAGTATGCCAACAACAAGCGCACTCCCCTCAGGACCGAATCGGGCCACGGCGGCCTGCCGAGGAGCAGCGTACGGCGAACTCCTTTTCGCAACCGTGGTGGGAGTGGGAGTATGCCACCGGCGATTGGATGGGCGGGCGGCCTTGGCTCGAGGACCACGGCCTGACCTTCGAAATCAGCTACAGTGCCGACTTCTTCTACAACCTGCTTGGCGGCCTCAACACCAGCGACGCCGAGCAGTATCGTGGGCTGTTGGGAGTCAGCCTGACTCTCGATACGGAGAGGATGGGCCTCTGGAAAGACGGCACGGCCTTCGTCAGCATGTTCGAGAACCACGGCACTGACATCACCGAACGGCATGTTGGCGACCTGCAGGCGCTCAACAACGCCGACGCCCCGGACCGAACACGGCTGTACGAGTTCTGGTACCAGCACTCGTTCCTGGACGGTGCCCTGCAACTCAAGTTCGGCAAGATGGATGCCAACGCCGACTTCGCAGCGCCGGACTTTGGCGCGGAGTTCATCCACTCCTCGCCGGGCTTCTCACCGACTCTGCCGATACCGACCTGGCCGGACCCCGCTCTGGGCGCGGCCGTCTTCCTTGAACCTGCCGACTGGTTCTATCTGCGCGCCGCCGTCTACGATGCCGAAGGAAGCGGCACGCGGGCCGGCTTCGACACGGCCTTCCATACGCCTGACGACGCCTTCGCCATCTGGGAGTTGGGCCTGCGCCCGCAGTTCGATCTGCTCGGCCAGGAGGATCTGCCAGGCACCTACCGGATCGGAGGCTTCTACCACAGTGGCGAGTGGGACGTGATCTTCAACGATCTCGACGGGCGCCGGCGGCCCCGATCCCAGCGCGGTAACGCGGGCGCCTACCTCGTCTTTGACCAACTCCTGTACAGAGAACCACCGCCGGACGTAGCCCGCCCGGAGCGCCTGCCACCGGCTCCGTCCTCTTCAGAGGAGGCGCTGGAGGATGAGAGTAGCGAACAAGGGCTGGGCGTGTTCTTCCAGTTCGGGTGGGTACCGTCGGACTACAACGAGATTACCCAGCACTACGGAGGGGGCATCCAATATGTGGGCCTCGTACCCGGGCGCGATGACGACATCTTCGGGCTCGGCGTCCACCACGTCAGTCTGAGTAGCCAAGTCCAATCCCTTGAGGAACGCTACTCGGAAACCGCAGTGGAGACCTTTTATAAGCTCCAGCTAACCGACTTCATGAGTATCAAGCCTGATCTGCAGTACATCGTGAATCCCGGGGGCGCTGGCAGAGACGCTTTCGTCGCTGGTGCGCGTCTGGAGATAGCTTTCTGAACTCCGAGCCCCAAGGTCTACTGAGGTGCAGGGACACTGTGGAACCAGCATCTTGCCGGTTCAATCACAGGCTGGGAGCCCGACCCGCCAACTGTCAGCGTCTGTTGCCTGCGTATGCGGTCCAGCCACTGACGCTGACGATCATCGTAACGCTCAAGCGCCCAGATTCCGGAGGCGATCTGCACCAGTTGGCCTGACGGGCCTGTGCCGAGCGCCTCCGGCCCGTCAACCCAAAAAGAAATGTCGGGGCCGCGTCCGAGATGTCCGTAAAAGGCCCGGATCTGCCTGCCCGTGCCGACTTCCCACAGGCGAACCGGGCCGTGCAGCGAACCCGTGGCGACTGATCGTCCATCCGGGGAGAACGCGGCAGCGGTTATCCATCCGTCGTAAGCCTCCTTCTCCTCAAAGGTACGCACTCTTTTGCCTGTGGACAGATCGTAGAGCTCCGCACGACCATTGCCGGACGGGCCGACGTTGGAGTGTTCCCGGTACGTAGCGCCGATCAGCGCGTGCCGTCCGTCGGGAGACAGGGCGGCGGCGTGCGTGCTACGGTCAAACGAAAAGCGGTGGACTACGTTCCCGTTGTTGGCATCCAGGTAGTAGACAGCATTCCAGCTTCGCACGAGCAGCCGCTGGCTATCGGGCGAGAACTCAATCGACCGGGCACTACCGTCGATACCGAACTTGTGTCTCTGTGCCCCCGAGGTAGTATCCCAGACGGTGATCTCACCGTTTCTAGCGCCCGTCACGATCCGATTCCCGTCCGGCGAGAAAGCCGCCGATACCACCCAGTCACCGAGCTGTCGTATGTCGTCCCCCGTCGCCGTATCCCAGTGAATCGCAGGACCATCCACACAGGCAGTCACAACGCTAGTCCCATCCGGCGAGAATCCGACTTTCACGCCGCCGGCATAGTGTGTCGTGTGCCCACTGTAGCGCCGCACCTGACTCGTAGTGTCCACATCCCAGAGCCACGCTGCGTGAGGGTCGGATCCGCCGCTCTTATACGATCCAGCAAGGACGTACCTCCCATCGGGTGAGAACGCGACGGACTCGTACTGGCTCGAGTGCCCCGCGCCACCATAGCGCCGCATCTCCTCCCCAGTCTCTACATCCCAGAGACGAACTGTTCCATCGTTCGAATCCGAACCTGCGGAAAGGAGATAGCGTCCGCCTGCGGAGAACGCTACGGAATGCACGCACCCCCAGAATCCACCCCGGTGTTCACGATACAGTATGCCACCAGCGTCAATGGGCCGCTGGCCCATCATCAGAATAACCCATTCCGCTCTCGGCTTCTCCGCTCCCTGAGCATCGCCATTACTGCCGGAGATCCCCTGGCCCGCAAACGCGCTGACTGCCCAAACAAGAACCATTGCCGCTGTGACCGACCGCATGGTTGTGTCTCCTCTCGACATTGAGATGCCCTCTTGTTCAGATTCCCGATAATAGGATATTAGGGACAGTCACCGGTCTCTGCCCTCCTGGCCTAACCCGATGGCCGCGTCGTCGTTGAAGTCGGACCAGTGGTACCCGTCGGAGCCGTCCGGCAGCCAGGTCACGCCGGAGACCCGCAGCACCCGCCCGCCCGAGTCGCAGGCCACAAAGGCCGCCAGAGCGTCAAGCTCGTCGTCGGCCTCATCCTCGTCGGCCAGGGCCGTCTCCACCGACACCAACAACTCCACCACAAACGCCGACCCCTCGTCAACCGTAACCTGATCGCCCGACGAACCGACGCCGGACATGTGCAGCGCGTAAGCGTGCTCGTTGACGTCGGCCAGGGCCATGCCCGGCACGCACATCAGCGACGCCAGTATTGCACAAAGCGCGAGCACGCCGGTCGCGCAGGCGCTTGAGCGCTGCCTACGTCGAGACGCTAGGGGCTTCAATCCTGCGCCCAAGCCGTTAGATCCGTGCCCCATCCGGGATTCATGGCGTCTCATGTTGCTCGCACCCTTCTCATACTGCCTGGCAAACTGGCTGCGTCAAATTTACACAGCATGGTCGTCAATCCGGCTAACCGTCAGACTGCTCTATGCAAGTAGCCAGACGATCGTAGCGGCCCCGCCGCGAGCCGGAGGAAGACTTACTGTTCCTCGAGAGCAGATCGTATTAGTCTGTACTCTTGCCGGATTCTGTACCTACCATCGCACTTGAGCACTTGCTCATTGACAATTCCATCCGAAGAGCTGGTGTCAAGTCGTCGCGTGACGGGCGGGGACTCAACATACAACGGCTATCGCCAGTCCCAATCCGGCGTCTCTCGTAACGTGTTAGAGAACTCTGCCCCGCCCATTATCTTGCCATGATCGTCATCCACCATAATCGCGCGATCGTCCACAAGCTCTGCGGCAACCTCCTTGCCATAATCAAAATCATTGAACTCGAACGTGAAGAACTCAGGCCTCGGCATAACGGCCAGCACCGTAGCGAGCTCTTCGTCGTCGTACTCATTCCTGACGCCTGAGTCCCGACTGAGAATCGTATGACGAACCCCGTCCTCGATTATGCAATGATCTTCACTCTCCTCTCTAATGGCCCATCGCTGGCGCGCGCGTTCAGTAAACTGCGCTATCGAATATCCCTGCGGCGCTATAAAGATCAGACTATTCACGACCCATGTTTCCTAGGGCTTCACGACCTCAAGGAGCAACCTCTCATCTGTAGTGATGAGGCGGCCTGCCCTCTCCGCTGCCTTTACCGTACCGTGCTTCAGAAACGGTCCATACCCTATGACTGGCAAGTCCGTGACGCCCTCAGTTCGCAGCAACTGCCCCGGCATACCCCTGCCAGCGCCTGACTTTACCTGAAGGACAGCGTTCTTGAGCAGGATGTCAGCGTCCGTGACAAGTCGTCCGGCGTCATTATACAACGGTACATTCACACTTCTGACGTGCCCCGAGTACAGGTTCTCAATTCTGTTGGCAAGCTCCCCGACAAGCGGATCCTTCGATGTCCATTTCACGCCAAGTGTGCGGGTGCCAACGGCGATTTCGACCCGCTTCAGCCGCACCCTCCCCCCGGCCGTGCCGAGCCGGCTGCTGTCGAACTCCCAGCGGTATCCGAGGCTGCGGGCGCCCTTGTTGGCCAGGTTCAGGCCGCTGAAGGATGTGAGGCCGAGGTAGAAGGCCCCCCAGCCGCCCTGTCCGGCGGCGAAGGCCTGGTGCGCCTGGTAGAGCCCCTGGCCGACGCCCACGGCCTGATCGACGGTTTGAGCGACGTTCAGGACCTGGTGTGCGGTGTGCAGGCGGTCCAGGCCTCTGAGGGCGTCGGTGGCGGCGTCGGCCCCGCGGAGGGCCTTCAGGCCCATGCCCGCCCCGCCCGGGATGCCCGGCAGGGCCAGGGCCGCGCCATCGACCGCGATGCCAGGCACGTCGATGGCGGCCGCCCCCAGTTGCCTTGCTCGATGTTGTGACCCAGCGAGGCCAGCCCGGCCCCCAGTGAGACGGCGTCCCACAGGCCGTCCACGAACTCGCCGGACGGGTCGACGTACCGTAGGGGGTTGTGTCGGGCGAAGGTGTAGGGATTGCCGAAGTCGGCCGGGTCGGCCCAGGGGCCGAGGGGGTCGGTCTGGAGCCAGCGGCGCCCGAATATTGCCGCTGAGCGGACGAAACCGTATTAGTTAGCACTACAAGCCGGCGGTGGCCGTATGCTCTGCCGGCGAGCGAGGCGGAAGCGTCGTCCATGAACGAGGATCAGCAGGCCATCGTCGAACGACCCGCCGCGGCGCCCGATTCTCCCGAAGCTCCCTGCGCTTTCATCGATCTGGACCGCTTCTGCACGGGCTGCGGCTACAACCTGCGTACCCAGGCGGTCTATCGCGATCCCGGCACCGGCATACCGCTGGTCCGCTGCCCGGAGTGCGGCCGGTTTCAGCCCGCCAACGATGCGGCCACCGCGCTGCGTCCCTGGCTTCGCCGGGCAACTTCTCTGCTGGTTGGCCTCTGGATCCTCACCGTCCTGGGCCTGTTCGTCGGCCTGGGCATGGGCGAGGGAGCCATGAGCTACGCCACGCTGGACGAACTGACCATCCACGGCGGCTACCAGACTCAGCAGATCAACAACACCACCGTTCGCACCTGGACCTCCTTCGGGCAACTCGAAGTCAGAGAGAACCAGCCCCACTATCACGCCTTCATTGCGCTGTGCCTGGGAGGCTCGTTGTTGATTGCCCTGGTGGGTGGCGTGATGGTGGTGGTCGTCACACCGCATTGGCCTAGGCTGGCTTATGTGGGGCTGGCATTGGCCCTGCCCGCGGCGGCCGGGGCAATCGTCGCCCTGGTCTGGAGCCGGGAGGCACCACACCTGTTCGTCTGGGGGCTGCCGTACATGGCAGCCCACTTGGGCGTGCAGATGATCGGCGGTTTGATCGGCGTGGCCTTTGGCCGGCCGCTGGCCAGGCTGACGGTGCGGATCGTACTGCCCTCCGGTCTGCGACCGAGGCTGGCCTACCTCTGGCTGGCCGACAACAAGCCCTTCCCGGCGCCGTAGCGGGGATTGCCGCCCGGTCTGATGGCGAGGCGACCGGCAACCCGGCGGCTACTTCCGCGCTTCCTGCTGCTGTTTCCTGATCTGGGCCAGGACCTCTTCCTGCACCACAGCAGGTGTGCGGCGGTAACAGGAGAACTGCATCGAGAAGGTGGCCTGCCCCTGGGTGAGGCTGCGCAGGTCGGTGGCGTAGCCGAACATCCGGGCCAGCGGCACCTCGGCGTTGATCACCGCCGAGACGGCCTTGACCTCGGTGCCGGTGATCAGGCCGCGGCGGGAAGCCAGGTCACCGGTGACGCCGCCCTGCATCTCGGAGGGCACCTCTATCTCCACGTGCATGATCGGCTCGAGCAGGACCGGCCTGGCCTTCAGGAAGGTCTGGCGAAAGGCGTCGCGCCCGCAGATCTGGAACGCCAGGTCGGACGAGTCGACCGCGTGACTGGTGCCGTCGTCGAGGACCATCTTGACGCCCACGATCTCGAAGCCCGCCAGCGGGCCCTTGGCCCGGGCCATCTGGAATCCCTTGTCAACCGAGGGGATGTACTCGGTCGGTATCCGACCGCCGGTGACGTTGCTCTCGAACTCGTAGTCCTTGTCGGCGCCCTCCGGCAGCGGCACCAGCCGGCCGATGACGTGGGCATACTGCCCGCTGCCGCCGGTCTGCTTCTTGTGCTTGTAGTTGTACTCCACCTCGCTGGTCGGGGCTTCGCGGTAGTTGACCTTAGGGGCACCGACCTCGATGTTGGCCTTGTACTCCCGCTTGGCCCGCTCGACGTAGACGTCCAGGTGCAGCTCGCCCATTCCGGCAATTATGGTCTCATTGGTCTGTTCGTCGTTGCGGAAGTGGAAGGTCGGGTCCTCGCGCATGAACCGGGCGAAGGCCTTGGTCATCGACTCCTGGTCCTTGTTGGACAGCGGCCGCACCGCCAGAGAGATGACCGGCTCCGCAACGTGGATGCTCTCCAGCGACAGGTTGACTTCCGGAGAGCAGATGGTGTCGCCCGAAGCGCAGTCGATACCCATAAGGGCCACAATGTCACCCGCCCGGGCTTCATTGAGGTCTTCGCGGTGGTCGGCATGCATCCGCAGAATGCGTCCTACGCGCTGCTTGCGGCCGGTTCGCGAGTTGATGTACTGCCCGCCCTTGGCAATCGTGCCCTGGTATACGCGCGTATAGGTTACCTGCCCGAAGGGCTCGTCGACCAGCTTGAAGCCCATGGCCACCGCGGGGCCGTCCGGGTCGGCCGTTACGGTCAGTTCCGCGCCCTCGTTATGGTTATCGCTGGCGTAGGCCACGCGATCGAGCGGCGAGGGCAGGTAGCGGCAGACCGCGTCGAGCAACGTCTGCACGCCTTTGTTGCGGTAGGCCGTGCCGACGAACACGGGCGTTATCTCGCGAGCCAGCGTGGCCCGGCGGACGGCGTCGTGGATCAGTTCGGCCGGTGGGTCCTCGTCTTCGAGCATGACCTCCATCAACTCGTCGTCGTATAGGCTGACCGTGTCCAGCAGGCCGTGGCGGGCCCGGTCGGCCTTCTCGCGAAGCTGGTCGGGGATCTCCGCCAGCCGCACCTCCTCACCAGCCTCGCCCTCGAAATGAACGACCTTCATGGTCACCAGGTCGATGACGCCGGCGAAGTTCTCGCCGGAGCCGATGGGCAGTTGCAGCGGGACGGCCACGTGGCCGAGCTTGGCTTCCAGTTCGCCCACCACGCGGGCGGGGTCGGCCCCCACGCGATCCATCTTGTTGATGAAGGCGATCCGTGGCACTCGGTAGCGTTTCATCTGCCGGTCCACGGTGACCGACTGAGACTGCACGCCGCCTACCGCACAGAGCACCAGCACCACGCCGTCGAGCACGCGCAGGGAGCGCTCGACTTCGATGGTGAAATCGACGTGGCCGGGGGTGTCAATGATGTTTACCTCCCGTCCATCCCAGTCGATGGTCGTGGCAGCGCTGGTGATGGTAATGCCGCGCTCCTTCTCCAGGTCCATGAAGTCCATGGTGGCGCCGCCGTCTCGGCCGCGGACCTCGCGCATGCGGTGAATCTTGCCCGCGTAGAACAACATCCGCTCGGTCAGGGTGGTCTTGCCCGAATCGATATGGGCCGAGATGCCGATGTTCCTTACGTTCGCCAGCCGCTGCATGACCTACGCCTTGTTACAGCCTCTGCTCGCCCGGCGATCCTCTCCGATCGGCGGGAGGTGACAGTGAATCTTCGCTTCCCGCCGCGTCAACCATACACGCCTGCCGCGGCAGAAGCTGCTCTAAATACGTTCTCGCAGGGTAAATGGCGGGTCGGGACACCCCGAGACCCAAGTCCGACCCGCAGGGGGTGCGACTCCCTGATTGGAGAAACCTTATCCGCCGGGCCTGCAAAAATCAATGCGTTTGTCCGAAATGCAGGTTCCGCGGCAGCCGGCCGATAACGATCACCCGACGCCGCGCCGGCTGTCAGGAGGTCTCCGGCCCGCTTGAACCTGGCAAAGCCCCCCGCCGCACGCTGGCTGGTCTTCGGACTCACTGCCCTGGGCGGCTGTCAACGACGGTCGGATTGCCGCTCCCGGTCATCTGGCCTGCGCCGGTCGCTACGACGCGAGCTGTCTCCCGAACGACAGGGCACGTTCCACGAGCTTGGCATCTTCGCGAATGGCGCTTGGAGTAGTGACATTGGCCGCAACCAGAGCGCCCAGCCAGCGGTTCTTGCTGAATTCGGCGAATCGGCGGCAAGTCTCGATTATCAGGTCCGCGCCGTCATCTTCGGTGCCGCCGGCGGTAATGACGGCCGCCGTCTTGCGACCCTCCAGCAGGCAAGTCACCTCGCTGTCCGGCTGAAACTTAAACATGCAGTACATTCGGTCCATGGCCATCTTCAGCAGCCACGAGGGGGACCAGCAGAACACCGGCGTCGCCCAGACGATTACCTGGGCTTTGACGGCCTTCTCAATGACCTGTTGCATGTCATCCTCGACCGCGCAACCGGGCTGGTTGGTCGTACCCTGGCAGGCGAAACACTCCATGCATCCCGTGAGCTCGGTCAGATCGCACAGGCGGATCACGTCGGCAGCCGCCCCCTCCTGACGGGCTCCCTCCAGAACGAGATCCAGGGTAGCCTGGGTGTTACCTTCCCCACGTGGGCTGCCTTGCAGTCCGAGGATTCTCATCGGCTCGGCCTCCTCAATACTGATACGACCCGCCAATGGTGACATGGTAGCGTGTGCAATGTGCTTTAGCGACCGGCTGACGACCCATTGCCAGCCGGCATCCGGCGTCGTCCTCGACGCCCTGGCGCTGGCCTGGGCCGGGCCAACTCGGAAAGGGTACACTTGACCTGTCCGCGCCGAATCGGAACAATCGAGCTTGTCGTTCTCGTGTCACAGTCCGGCCCGCACGGCGGGCCCGCAGGAGCCTGCACCAATGAAGAGCAAGTTGAACGCGGTCGCGAAGCAGGGCTTGGCCCTGGCGGTTCTCACCTGGTTGCCTGGTTGTGCCGAGCCGGCGCCGCAGCAGGACCCGCAGACCGGACAGGACGTCCAGGCCGCACAGGAAGTCGAGGCCGCACAGGACGTCCAGGCACCGGCAGCCTCCACGAGTTCGGCCGGCCACGAGATTCCGAAGCACCGCTTTAACGATGCAGAGAAGTGGGCCGCCAAGTTCGAGGACCCGGAGCGCGATGCCTGGCAGCGCCCCGACTACGTCCTCGAGATGTTGGCGTTGGATCCCACGGCCAAGGTGGCCGACATCGGCTCCGCCACCGGCTATTTCCCGGTGCGGTTCGCCCGAGCGGTCCCGCAGGGCGTGGTCTACGGTCTGGACGTTGAGCCAGCCATGGTCCAATACCTCAACGAGCGGGCCATTCGCGAGGGGCTGACCAACATCGAGAGCATCGAGGCGACGGCCGACGACCCGAAGATCCCCGAGCCGGTGGACCTGATATTCCTGTGCAATACCTACCACCACATCCCCAACCGAATCGAGTACTTCCGTAACCGTCTGGCAGACCTGCTGCCGGGCGGCAGGCTGGCGATCGTGGACTTCATGATGGGCGACCTGCCACAAGGCCCACCGAACAGGCACAAGCTCTCTGAGGTAACCGTCACCAACGAATTGCGGGAGGCGGGCTACCGCCTGATCTACATCGACGATTGGCTCCCGTACCAGTATTTCCTCATTTTCACGCCCGAGGAGTAGGTTGGAGGCCGCGGCGCGGCGACACTCATCGGCTGGCCGCGACTGCCACTTGACGACTGGCGGCCGATCCGACACAATACGCGGCTCGTTTCGCGTGGAGCGGCAGATCCGCCGAACGACCCAGACGGTGGGTCGCGGGCCACGCCAAGCGGGTGACTAGCGGAGATACCGGACGTGTACGCGATCATCGAAGACGGCGCCCACCAGTATAAGGTCCAGGAAGGCGATATTCTGGAAGTCCAACATCACGACCTCGACGAAGGGCAGAACACGCTCGATTTTGACCGCGTCCTGATGATCGGGGACGGCGAGGATCACAAGATCGGGCAACCCGTTGTTGAGGGCGCCAAGGTCCGGGCCAGCGTGGTCAGCGAGCTGAAGGGTGAGAAGGTCACCATCATCAAGTTCCGCCGGCGCAAGGGCTACCGCGTCAAGCAAGGCCATCGCCAGCGTTACGTGCGGCTAAAAGTCGACAAGATAGAGTTTTAGCGGCCGCTGCCCCCCGGTCCGAGGCCGCCCATCAATCAATCGACCGCCCCGACCTGCCCTGGCCGGGGCGTTTCTTTTGCGCTCACGGTCTTGAAGCTGAAGCTGGGTTTACTTCGCATCAGCGGGTGGTGGGTCATCCGGGCCGCCCCTTGGGCGACGGCCCCGCTGCGGGAAGTCCATCAGGAACGTGATCCGCTCCAGGTCGCCCTCGTCGAGGGTATCGGCCAGCACCTTCCGAGCGAACCGTAGGTCCGTCCGCTGGGTCAGGTGGCTCAGCACGACGTGGGGGCATGCCAGCCGCCGCATTATGCCCGGCAGATCGCAGACGTGGATGTGTCGCCCCGCCCTGGCCCGCGTGACGTGTTCGCGGTCGAAAAAGGTGCATTCCAGTATCAGTACGCCGGCTTCTCGGACGCACGGCTCATCGATCCATGCCCCCGGCGCACTGTCGCCGCCGTAGGCTACCAGCGGCACCTCGACGCGATGTTCAATCGCTACGCCCTGCTTCTTCAGCTCGACTAGCTGGGGGCCGGACAGGCCCAGATGCTCTTCCTTGAGCTTGTGGCGGACCTGAACGGCCGCAAAACCGAGGGCCGCGGCTCCGTGGTCGACGGCAAACGGCCGGATCACCAGGTCGCGCCGGACGGATATGTCCTGTCCGGGTTCGACACCGATGATCTCACCCGGGGAGTGGTGCCCTTCGAGGTCGGCCCACACCCCCATCAGGGCCTGGATGGACTGCGCCAGTCGCCGATGAACAATCACCCTCCCCGGAGCGTTGCCGATGAAGCCGCGCTGGGAGAGGTAGTAGGCCACGCCGGCAGCGTGGTCCATGTGCCCGTGACTCAGGCAGACGTTGTCGATGGGCACAATCTCTGAGGGGGCCCGACCGACGTCAAAGCAGACGTTCAGTTCCGGGACCGCCACCACGGTCTCCACCCCCGCGACCGAGTAGCCCACCAGCAGAACGTCGCCGACTCGTTTCTTGACCATGCGCGCTGGCATGCGGACACGATAAGGCCAAATTCATGGGCGTCCAGGGCCCCAGCGAAAATCTATTGACCACCACATGTGGGACGGCTAGCCTGATGTTCTGACTATATGTCGGGCCAGC
>JANQGB010001103.1 GCA_028277545.1 Phycisphaerae bacterium
AACAACTTCGAGACGTGCAGCACCCTGCGCCTGGAATCCACCCGACACCGGCTGCGGTCGGCGACG
This sequence comes from Phycisphaerae bacterium, assembly GCA_028277545.1. Lineage (GTDB taxonomy): Bacteria > Planctomycetota > Phycisphaerae > UBA1845 > UBA1845 > JANQGB01. The sequence goes on from JANQGB010001103.1 coordinate 67, forward strand.
AATCGTCGCGTGACCTGTCCCAGCTCGGCATCGATGGACTGGCCGAGGTACGCCGCCCGGCGCAACGGAGGACATCCCTTCGCACAACATACCAGGGCGAAGTGGACTCGCGGGTCGGGTATCCTGGGGCCCACCAAGCCGTAATGGTCCGCCCGATCACCTACTGCCGAAGCGTACCGCAGCAGCACGGCCTTCTCTATCTCGTCCAGGGCGTACCGTCGCCCGCCGACCTGAAACCGCAGCCCGTCAAAGAAGCCCTTGCCCTCCAACTTGACCGCCAAAACGCTGTACGAGGACCATTTCTTCCCGTCGGCCGGCAGAGTTTCGAGCACACCCTGAATGGCCAGGGCGTTGTAGGCATTGATCCAGAAGGCCAGCTTGTGGGCGTCGTCGGGCAGCCCGCCCGGGTCGGTATGTGCCAGGCGGAAGAGGTATTCGCGATACCGCTGGTCCGGGCCGATCGCGGCGTAGTCAACCAATCCGGCCTCGTCGACATGTTCGGCCAGCACCGCCGTCCACAGGGCGTGTGTTTCGGAGAGCTCCCGGGTGTCCCACTGGGCGGAGAAACTCTGGTCATGCGGGACAGGCACATCCCTGGCGAACGACGCGGGACTGGTGCCGGCGACCCCGAGCCACAGCGCCAGCACGGTCGGCAGCAAGGACTGGTACCTCGACCGCGGCGACACCTCGCAGGCGGTACGCTCGTCGGCGGACGCGCCGGAGCGGTCATGGGGCGGACGTCTGCCGAAAGCGCCGGTCGAGCATGGCCCTGGCAGCCCGGCCGCGGGCTGCCCTGCCCCTGCCCCGCTAACGAGGTTGCTGTACATGTCTGCTCTCCGTCGCCACCTCGGCACCGGCAGCGACATCTTATCGTCACCGCGCCATCATGTCCTGTCGGTGCCCGGTTGCGTGCCTGAACCCCCCAGTCTATGCTGGCGGCCTGCCGGACGCGAGCGAGCTGAGGGCCGAACGTGGAAACCATGCCCAACAACTTCCTGGCCTTGGAGCCGCGGTACAGCGAGTACCGGTCCGCCCGGTTCGCGGTACTGCCTGTTCCCTATGACGCCACGACGAGTTTCCGGAGCGGGTCGCGGGACGGTCCCCAGGCCGTTCTGGCCGCCTCGCAGCAGTTGGAGTTGTTCGACGAGGAACTCGGGTCGGAATTCCACCGGGCGGGTATCGCCACCCTCGACCCGCTGGAGCAGAACGCCGCGGGTCCGGAGGCGATGTGCGAAGACGTCTTTCGGGCGGCCCGTAAGATCGTGCGCGACGGGAAGTTTCTGATCGGGCTGGGCGGAGAGCACACCGTTACCGCCGGGCTGGTGCGGGCGGTGGCCGCCCGGCACAAGCGGCTGTCCGTGCTGCAGATAGACGCCCACCTGGACCTGCGGGACTCGTACCAGCAGAGCGCCCACTCCCACGCCTGCGTCATGCGACGCGTGTTGCCGCTGGTCGAGTCGATCGTGCCGGTGGGCATTCGGAGCGTCTCGCTCGAGGAGCACCGCTTTTTGAAGAAGTCCCCCATCCGCCCGATCACCGCTCGCGAGTGCTTCGATACGGAGGGCTGGATAGAGGTTGCCCTGCGGGGGCTCGGAGAGAAGGTCTACGTGACGGTGGACATCGACGGCTTCGATCCGGCCTACGCTCCGGGCACCGGCACGCCCGAACCCGGAGGCCTGACCTGGTACCAGGTGACTTCACTTCTACGGCATGTGGCGGAGCGGAAGCAGATCGTAGCGGCCGACATTGTCGAGGTGCTGCCCGTGCCGGGCCAGGCCGCCAGCGAATACCTTGCCGCCCGGCTGGCCTACAAGATCATGAGCTACGCCCAGGCCGCCGATCGTCTGTAAAGTCCTGCACGAATCGCACGGTGTTGATCGCCCGGATTGGCACGGCACCAACGCTGAAGACAGCCGCTTCGGGGCCATCCCCCAGGGTCTTATAAGCACCGTACGTCTGTGTGTCGGCCCGGTTGCAACCCGGCGACGGGCAGAGCGTCGGGCGCGCCGTGTGAAGTAGGAGTGACATGCCGGCCGCATCTGTAGTGCACGAAAGTGCACCAACGCCATTTGCTCGCCACGATAGCAACTGGGGACGGGCCTCGCTGCCACGACTTCTCTTGCCGTCCACTGTTACTTTAATGCGACAGGGCCACCGGATGGCTCTCTGCCACCTTGACACACCTGCAGCCGGCCGGTAGGTAGAGCGGCGGCGATCGGGGCGGGCCGGTGTCACCCGCTGCATCTCGCATCGTGTCCGAGACCACTACGCATCGGAGGACAGGGAAATGCTTCGGATAATTCATCTGAGCGATCTGCACATTCACAAGGCCAACTCCAAGGCGGATAACAAGAACGCCTTTGTGCTCTGCGACCACCTGAAGGCGCGCTACGGAGGTGACCGGGCAGCCAAGACCTACGTCGTGATGACCGGAGACCTGGTGGACGATGCCGACCGTCGCCAGTACCGCAACCTCAGGGATCGCGTCTTGAAACCCTTGAGAGAGGACTTCGAGGTGCTGTGCGCTCCTGGCAACCACGACTATGCGAAGTGGGGCAACATCTTCCAGGACAGCGGGCCGGCGAACTTCCGGGAGTATGTTCGCGACATCCCGTTTCCACATCCGGACCGGGTCGAGGGCGAGGGCGTGTCGTTCATCGCTCTCGATTCGGCCGACCCGCTTGACAAGAAATGGTTCGCCGAGGGTGTCATAGACCAGAACCAGCGTGACGGTCTGGACCAGGTGCTCACCGAGTGCGAGGATGACTTCAAAGTGGTCTACTTGCACCACCATCCCTTCTATCGCGACACGTTTGTGGCGTTGCGGGACTGGCGCGAGCTGCTCGCGGTAATGTCCGGGAGGGTCGACCTGGTGCTCTTCGGGCACCGGCACCGCAGCGAGGCTTTCTTCGGCTGGTACGACGTCGACATGCTGCTGGCATCGAGGAAGGTGACCGAGTCGGCGGGCAACGGACTGGCCTACCGCGTGATTGAGATCGAGTCCAAGAGCATCGTGGATATTCGCACCGAGGAGATCAAGGCGGCCAAATAGCATGACCCGTCTTGACACTGCGTTGGCCGTTACCTGCGGGTTTATCTGTTTAACGAGCCAGAAGGTTGCGATGAGGCCATGACCGCCCAGGGACGCGCAGGTCGTGCAGTCCGCGGGGCTGCCCGGCACGCGGGGCCGGCTGGGGCCTCGGGGCGCCGTTCCGGCCCGACGCCATGGTCTGTACGTGGAGGCGTAGAACAGAAACCGCTCGATCCTGGGAGATCACGACAATGTTTCCACTCGTATCTGGCGGAACGCCGCCCGCCGATCTGGCTCACCTCGAAGCGCAGTTGGAGCAGGGCCTGGCCAGGCATTTTGAGCTGCCCGCCAGCGCAATACAGGATCGGTTGGTCGTTGTCGGAGCCGGGTCGACGCTGGAGAGCCTGACCAGCCTGCGAATCGACCTGCGCGGGGCGGAGCTGGACCTGATCCGGAGGGCGGACGACAAGTCCGCTTCCTTTCGTGGCCTGCAGAGAGTGCCAGGTGTTCAGCCGATCAGCATCGCCCGGCTGGAGGTCGGGGCGCCGGACATGACCATAAGTGGCAGGCCGGTGGACCTCAGCATGACGGCCACCGACGTGGAACTGGCTTATGCCATGTCCGAGCCCGAGGACTCGTGGGGCAGCAGCCCGATCCTGAGGTGGGTCAGCGGCACGGGCCATTATCGCATGGCCGCGGCCAAGCGCGACGTGGAGTTCCTGGTGAACAAGCTGATTGCCCATCATGCACGCAAGAAGAGAATCTCGACCAGGGATTTCACGCTGCCGGTGGTCCGCTCGGAGGGCGCGATGCTGGCACTGCAATTCAGGCTGAAGGCCCAGTTCCTGCTGTCTCGGTATGACATCACGGTGGATGCCCGGACGCAACTGCGTACAAACCTGACGACCAAGGTGGTGGACGCGATTCTGAATATAGATGGCCTGGGGGGAGAAATCATCGAGCTGTTGTTTCAGGGCGCGATCGACAAGCTCAAGGCGGACCAGGAAGGTTTTTCGACATTCCTGTTCCCGGTGGAGATCGATCGCGAGCACGATAGTGAAGAGAATCGGTTGACGATCTCGGGCGGTGATACGTTGGTGGTCGAGGCGAGTTTCTCCTGAGGGCTGACTCGTTTCTCGCGTAACCTCAAACTGAAGGGAGTCCATAATGGTTTCAGGGTATGGTTCCAAGGCGCCTGGCCGCACCGGGCGATGGGTGATGGGAGTGGCCTGTGTACTGCTCGTCACCGGTGGCAGCGGCTGCGATGTCTTTATGCCTAACACGGGTATCGCCAGTGGGAAATTTGCAGAATACGTCGAGATTGTCCCGCTCGACCAATACGTGCCCACCAATCGCCCGCCGTCAGGATCACCCATTGCGCTGCATCGCCAGGGCAGCCGCGGCAACGCCTTGGCCGGGCAGGACTCCCTTCCGGCAGGATATCACCTGGCCCGGCATCCCGCCGAGCTGCAGTCGGGCGTCATGGGACTGAACGCCGTTACCGCGTCGGCGAGTGGATTGAGTCTGGGCGGCGATCTTGCAGAGAAGGTGGCCAGCGCCGCCGCGAAGATCGCGGCGCAGTTGCTGGATGAGTACCTGGAGGACCTGGAGAAGAAGTTCGGCTTCGTTGCCCGGGCGGGCTACGCGAACGAACCGGGCAGACCGGAGCGCCTGTACTTCGTCCGCGGCATCCGCATTCCGGTCGATACCTTGAGGCAGGAAGTGGAAAAACGCGAGGCCAGTGCCGAGGACCCGTTCAAGAATGTGGACTTCCTGAAGCTCGGTGAACTGGATGATCCCAAACTCTCGCTCGAGGTATGCAAGGGCCTGCTGGAACTATCTAAGGAAGAGGGGGCCAAGATCGATCTGCCGAACCAGAGCGTCAAGGACATGGAGCCGGAAGACAGGCTGCGGCACGGTTGGTTTGAACTGCCCCGCCCGGACGATCCAAACCAGTCAATGAAGGTGGTCCAGTTCGTCGCCACGAGACTCTCCTTCAAGGTCAGGACGGGCATCGACCAGCAGGAGCAGGACGGTCACAAGAAACTGGAAGCCATCCGCATAGTCGAGCCCGAACTGGAGGTGTACGCCACCGGCGCGCACATCCCCAACCTGCCCGCGCTGGTCAGTAAACTCAAGGACCTGGCCCGCTACGCCGACACCGACAAGGAGGACAAGGTACCATCGCCCCTGGGCAGGCTTGAGCAGACCGAGCGTGACGATCTGGTGTCGGTACTGAACGCAAAGAACCTGTGGTGGAACTCCGATGAGGACCTGATGAAGCTCTCCCGGAAGATCTGGGCGCTTCTTGACGAGACCATCCGCGATCAGTTCAGTGTGAAGATGACCGTGTCGGCCACCATCTCGGCGCCCAGCGTCGACGGGCCAGCGGTAACGCTCGGCGACTTCTCCGGCACGTTGAAGGGCATCTGGCCTACCGACACGCGCTGGGATAGTGCCACCAAGGCGTTCCAGCCCGCCCGCCGCGTGTCGCTGGAGAGTTTCGACTCCCTGTGGATCGCCAAGATCACCGATCTCTACAATATCAAGGTGACCATCACTGAGACCTCCAACATGGAGGAATGGATTGGCAAACTCCGCGAGGCGCTCCAGAAGCAGGTCGGCACGAAGCTGCAGTAGCGGCCGGGTTACGGGGGCGTTGACTGGTGACTGCGTGACAGCACCGCCGGACACAGTGCCAGGATGGCGCCGTGTCCTGGCGGCGTAAGATAGACGGTGCCAGCGGGCGGTGGATTGCGGGCGGTTCTAACCGAGCCCCATGTACTCCGGCGGAAGCACGAACCTCGGCTCCTTGCCGAGTTGCCGGGTGGTGTCCACGATTTTCTGGATGAGTTCCGGCAGGAGTTGTGCCGTTCGCTCGCTGACGTGCAGCAGGATGTCATTAGCTCCCGGCCAGAGGGTATGAAACCACATTCTGGCCGGCAGCAGGTTGAGCATGTGCTGCAGATGGGCCTGTGGCTCGTCCACCCAGCGGCGGTGCAGTGCGTCGTGATGGTGTTTCCAGTCTTCCGGGTCCACGTCCATGAGGTGGTGCTTGACGTTGTGCTCCTGGGACCAGAGGTAGGCCGGCAGACCGCCCTGGCCGTATGGCGGGCGGAAGACCGTGATCGGCTGTCCCGCCATGGGCTCGAAGTATGCCCGGCAGCGGTCCAGGTCCTCCCGAATCTCCGACCCGCGCAGCAGCCAGTTCCACCATAGATCCGGATCGTGCCGGTAGGCGTGCAGGCCGACGGCATGTCCCCGGCCCAGAATCCGGTCCACGCCGGCCTGAAACACGCTGTCCGGCGGGGGCACCGGCCAGGGATAGGCCGGACCCCGCAGGAAGAACACCGCGGCGATCGAACCGCCCGAGTGGCTCTCCAGCACGTCCAGGATGCGGTCCAGCGGGCGCAGCAGTTCCTCTTCGGAAACCCCCGTAGCGTCGACAACATCTGCGGGCAACGGCCCGTCGTCGAAGGTCAGTATCCACTCAGCGTCGGACATGATTTCGTGCTCCCAGTAGGTGACGTGTCATATAAGACTAGGAGCGCCAAGCCGTGTCTTCTACCGGCTCGTCGGCTTTTGCGACACTCGTTGGGCGCGGCGATCACCAAAGGGGGTCAGCGTATCGCCGTTCGGAATCGCCCGGCCGATGTGAAGAGCCTTCGCTTTATGCCACTTCGGCCGGCGTGCCGCACTCGGGGCAGACGCCGGAGACGTTACCTTTGAGATTGTAGCGACAGGACCGACAGAGTGGTTCATTGCTGGCAAAGAGGCGCTTGTTTCTCCAGAGAAAGCGAGCGAGCGCCAAGGCCACCGCAAGGCTGCCCAGCACCGGACACATTCGTATGAGATGCTGCGACGCATCAGGCAGGAAGGGCCCCCACACGCCCGCGAGGATGCGGAGCAGCCACATTGCCAGATTCAACGCACTGCCGAGGACCACGGCTATACCGATGGCCCTGAGGTGAGGATCAGCACGCCGAAGAAGCACGCCACAGCCGATCATCAGTGCCGAAGTCAGAACTTCGACTATCGGGCATTCTGCGAGCGCATAGGACCACGAGCAGAATCCTCGGATGAGACAGAGCGGAAGCGCAAGGCCCTGCTCAACAACGCCACTGATGGCGGCGCACAAGCCACTTACCCCAGTTAGGATCAGGTATACGGCCAACAACGTCGCTTCAGGACGTGCCAAGCTGGCGAACCGCCGCACGAACCAGATGGCGAACACGGCCAAGGCGACTCCCGCTACACCTGCCATCGACCGCCCCATGTCCCAAACGTAGCCGTGGGCTATATGCTCGTGCGGGACGAGAGCTTGCAGCGCGGCTGCCAACGCCAACGCGGCTCCAACAATTAACACCAGGCGTTGCGTATTGGCCGGCGTTCGCCAAATCGAGTACGCAACACCGAGTTGGAGAAGCGGTATCGTCCAACTCAAGAACGAGGTGAGAGGTCGCGCCCAGCCCCACGGATCCCCGTACGCATACCACCAAAAGAACGAGAACGGCGGCAACCGGTAAAGCAGATCTCCCTGCCCGGGAATGCTCAGCAGCGTTCCGGCGATTCCAAAGAGGCCATCCAGGAAGAGATAGCCGACGATCACCGCGAGCCAGGGTGGCCTGGTCCCGTGCAATCCGCACCCGGGCTCAGCGTGGCCTAGTGGTGAGGTTTGCACGTTTCGGTCATCCCGGCGATCGCTCATGCCGGCCTCCCACAGTCGGGGCAGATTGCCGCGGTATTGCACGCGGAAGTGTAACCGCGCGCCTCTGGGTGCTGAGAACACCGCGCTGTGGAACGAGCGCAAAAGAAACGCCTCGGCGAGCATCCCAAAGGAGCCAGCCGAGACGTGCTGGTTAGTATCACGATGACTGCTTCGCACCCCGAGACCCGGGGTAGTGAGTTCCTAACGATCGTGCCAGCGGCTGAGCCTGGTGGGGCGGTCGCGCTGCATCACCATGTCGACGTCTTCGACCAGGGCCTTGGCATCCTGCGACGCGACGCGAGTCAGGCGGTGTACGAGTTCGGAGTAGCTCTCGGTGATGGTTCCGCCTTCGGTGAGGGCCTTGACCGTCGAGTGGTTGGCGACGATGGCCTCCTTGGACATCTGCACGCAGCCGACGGATCCGAGGATTACCGACAAACCCAGAACAAGACTCAGCAGGCGACGCATTTGAGCGCTCCGACACAGGACATCGCAACGACCCCGACCGTACGGCGGACCGGGGCGCGATCGCAGGGCGTCCGGCTTGGCCGGCGACCCTCGATCGGCTGATCATGTTACGCGGGCCGGGCGATGGCGTCAAATCGCTGCCAACTGGCTCAGGGCCGCCAGCCAGTCGAGGTAGGCATAGGGCAGGTCAAACCGCTGGT
>JANQGB010001137.1 GCA_028277545.1 Phycisphaerae bacterium
ACCCGAACCATATACTTCCTCGAACTTCACCACAACGCCAGGATCAATCGTCAACGTCACGCCGGTAGGAACCGTCACGTCGGAAGTAACGAGGTAGACGTTACCCGCAGTCCAGTGCGTGTCGCTGCTGAGGGTTCCGCCCACGGTGATTGGCGTAGGCGTTGAGGACAGGGCCTGGAAGGAGAACTCGTAGTTGCTGGCGAGATGGTCACCATCCAGGGACTGTACCTGGCTGGCGACAGTCACTGTAACGGTCTCCCCAGCGGCGAAATCGGTGTGCGGGTTAAACGTAAGGGTCCGGCTGCCGGAATCATAGCTGAAGGTGCCGTCGTGGCTGCCACTCGATGAGCCGATAACGTGGAGCGTGGTTGCGTTCAGGCTGGAGGCGTCCATGGCCTCGTTGAAGGTCACCTGCACATTGGCATTGCGGGAGACCAGCGGCCCACCGTCGGCAGGCGTGACGGCGACGACTTCCAGCGGGCTCTCCGACTGTGAGTAGAAGCCCTGGACGTGATACGCGCCGGACTGATCGACGAAGACGAAGCCGTAGGTGTGCGGATCGTAAGCGACATCGGCCACGGTGACGCTGTATGCACCATCGTCGGCCGAGCCGCTGACGAGAGTCATGTCACAAAAGGTTTCATTGTCAACGACCAGGCGGGCGAGGTCCGGAGCCTGGCCGGGGTTGTCGTAGTCGATCATGAACGTCAGCGAGTCATGCGGGCCGGCCATCGAACTGACCCATGGGTTGACCAGCACACTGGACTCGTAGTTGTGAGTCTCGGTGAGGTTTACCGCATCGCCCGAGCCGGTGCCGCCCGGTCCACCCAGGAAGTCCCAGGAAGCAACGTCCCAGTCGAACAGATCGAGGCTGCCACTGGGACCGAGGCCCCAGAGCGTGCTGTAGTACACGTCGCCACTGAGGTTCAGGCTGCCCGGAGCAGAGGTCGTCCAGCCCGATCCGTCGGTGTAGTGGGCGGCGAGGCCTTGCTCCTGCGTGCCGGTGATGCTGGCACCGGCCGTGCCCGCACCGAGAAGGACATCGACCTCGCCGTAGCCGGTGATGCTGGCTGTAAGGGCCGGGTTCATCTGGAGGCTTTGCAGGCCGAGTCCGCCGGAGGTGATCGTTGGGGTCAGTTCCAGCGTGTGCGTGTAGCCCGAGGCCGTGCCGAAGCCGATTGATGCGTCGGCCCCGAAGGCAAGGTCTGCAACCCCCGGGATCGCCAGCAGCGGGATACGGGCTTGGCCAAGAGGCATGCTGATGGTCACGCTGGGATCGATCCAGGCCGTGCCGGAGAGACCGTCGAGGATGAGGTCGTTGCTGAAGTGCGGGTTCAGGCTCGCGCCGTAGGCCACCGAGCCGGACACGTCCACGATGCCGAAGGTCTGGTTGTAGGAGACGCTGCCCGTGGCGGAGTAATCGACATAGTGCTCGAAGGCGGTGTTTCCGAGGACTTCGGCAAGGATGCCGAGCTGGTAGCCACTGGAGGTAACGAGGCCGGTGGGCGCGGACAGCAACTCGAACTGCGACTCGACCGTGAAGCCGGTGTGCTTGTTCGCGAGGTCGAATACGGGCGTGTCGATGCCGGGGATGCTGAATGACCAGTCGCTGGGGGTATCGAAGCCAAGGTCG
>JANQGB010001242.1 GCA_028277545.1 Phycisphaerae bacterium
CGGCGTTGCTGACGAAGTCACCTGAAAGGCTGGCATGAACCGGGGATCGTTGCCCATCCCGAGCCGGCGTGGTCCAACGCCGCTGGCAAGCCCATGCCGCTCCGGCCGCGGTCGCGGGCGAAGCGGGTGGTACGGGCTGGCGGTCGGAGTGCTGCTGCTGGCTGGTTGCACGCAGGGCAAGCCGGCCGAGCCATTGCTTCAGTCCCGTCTGGATGCCAAACGCTGGCCGCCGCCGCCTGCGAAGCCACGAATCAGGTTCCTCGGTGCCATCGCTTCCGAAAAGGACCTCCAGGCGCCGGTCAACCTCTGGCATCGCATCGTCGGCCAGCAACGCCCCCGCAAGCTAGTGTCGCCCACCGCAGTGGCAGTTGCGGGCGACGATATACTGTTCGTGATCGATAAGGATGACGCTGCGGTTCACCGATTCGACCTGGCGGCCCGGCGCCATGAACTGATTGGTGCCGACCACCTGCAAGTGCCCTCGGCGCTCTCCTGGGCAGAGGGCCGTCTGTATGTCGCCGACGCCGCCGCCGGGGCCATCTTCACCTGGTCTCCCGCTACCGGCCTGCGCCGTTTTGACCGCGATGCCCCCCAGCGCCCGGCGGGCCTGGTGTACGTGCCGGCCGTCCAGAGGCTCTTCGTTTCGGATCTGGCCGCCCCGGCGATTCACGCCTACGCCGCCGACGGCAGGCGAGCGGCCACCTTCGACCTGACCGACGCGGGCGTGGGTTCACCCACCCATCTTGCCTATCATCCAGACGCAGGCCTGCTGGTCAGCGACGCGCTGGGAGGTCGAGTGGTGCGTCTGGATCTGGATGGCAACATGCTGGCTACCCTCGGCGCGCCGGGCGATGCGCCGGGTAACCTCGCTCTGCCCAAAGGCGTAGCGACTGACAGCCAGGGGCACGTTTACGTTGTGGACGCCCGCTTCGAAAGCGTCCAGGTTTTCGACGCTCAGGGGCGCATCCTCATGGCCTTTGGCCAGGAAGGGACCGGAGAAGGCGAGTTCTGGCTGCCGGCCGGTCTGTGTATTGACGACAACGACAGAATCTGGGTGGCAGACACCTACAACTGCCGCGTCCAGGTCTTTGAATACCTCGGAGCCGTTTCCGATGACCAACAGGTGTCCGCCCAGCGCTGATCCTCGTCGTACGGGCCGGCGTCCTCCGGTCGCTCGCCGTATGCGCCGCCGTCTGGTGATGGCCCTTGTTATCTGCACGACTCTGACCGCCTCGGCACATGCTCAGTGGCGCGTCCGCAACAGCCCGCACGACCTCTCGCGGAGTGGTCCCGGTCCGGTCCGGGCGGTGACCGAGGGCGAGGTGTGCATCTTCTGCCATACGCCGCACAACGCCGCCCCCGACACTCCGCTCTGGAACCGGTACAGCGCCCCGCGCCACTACCGCATCTACAACTCCAGCACTACCGACGCCCGCATCGACCAGCCCACCGGCGACAGCAAGCTCTGCCTGAGTTGTCACGACGGCGTGCTGGCCGTCGGCTTGTTGCGCTCCCGTGGAGAGACCGATCGCGTCAACACGACCATCGACAGGTTGCGCGAAGACCATGGCGGCCTGGGCACCGACCTGACCGACGATCATCCGATCAGCTTCCGATTCGACCGGGCGCTGGCCGCCGCCGACCACCAACTGCGCGTGCCCGACGCCATCAGCCACCACCTGCCGCTGGGCAAACATGGAGAATTGGAGTGCACGACCTGCCATGACGCCCACAACAACCGGCTGGGCGATTTCCTGCGGGTCACCACCCGGAAGTCGGCCATCTGCGTAAGCTGTCACCAGATGGACGGCTGGCGTCTCAGCGCCCACGCCAACAGCTTCGCCTCGATCACCGGCCGGGATGTTGATCCGACTGAGACCCTCAATCACCACACCGTGGCCGACAACGCCTGTTTGAACTGCCACAAGATCCATAACGCAGTACGGCCCGAGCGCCTCTTGCGGCACCGGCGGGAAGAGGACGGCTGCCTGAACTGCCACAGCGGCCGGGTCAGCACGCTCAACATCATGTCCGAGATGAGCAAAAGCAGCGGGCACAACCCCCGCAAGTATTTCAACGTTCACGATCCCATGGAGGACCCCCAGATCTCCCGCCGGCACGTCGAGTGCGTGGACTGTCACAACCCGCACGCCGCCGCGGGTACACTGCTCACCCGTTCGGTCAAACAGGCCGCTCCCGGACCGCGCCCCATCGGCGCGGAGAACAAGTTCGTCACCGGCCTGTCAGCCAGCGGGCGGAACCTGGACCGCTCCCGTTTCGAGTACGAGATTTGTCTCAAGTGCCACAGCGACCGCATCCCCGTCGTCCGCGAGACGGTCGATCGCATGGTCGGTGGCGTCAACGCCCGGCGCGAGTTCCGACTGAGCAACCCCTCGTACCATCCAGTGTTCGGCCGCGGCCGCAACAACGACGTGCCCAGCCTGGTGGCACCATGGTCCGAGTCTTCCATCATGACCTGCACCGACTGCCACGACAGCGACAACGCTCGCGATCGCGGCGGCTCCGGCCCCAACGGACCGCACGGCTCGATCCACTCACCGCTGCTGGCCGAGCGATACTCCACCCGTGATCGCATTGCCGAGTCGGCCAACAACTACGCCCTCTGCTACCGCTGCCACAGTCGGTCCAGCATCCTCAACAACGAGAGCTTCCCCCTGCACCGCCTGCACGTGGTCACCGAACGCACGCCCTGCTCGGTCTGCCACGACGCCCACGGCGTGCCCAACAACGCCAGCGGCGGAGACCACACCCACCTGATCAACTTCGACCGCTCAGTGGTCGAGCCCTCGGACTTCAGCCGCCGTATCGAGTTCCGCGACACGGGAAGAATGCGCGGAAGCTGCACCCTAACCTGCCACAACTTCAGCCACGAAAATGTCACCTATCAGCGCTAGTGCCGTGCCTGAAGACTGCTGAATCGTAACGAGCCGCGAACTTTAGTTCGCGCGGACGCACCAAAGTCAACGACGCAGACTGTACGCGTCGATTGAAGACGCCGGCAGCTCTGAGGCACTACAACTGGACGTAGCATTATTGCCTCTGCCCAAGTTGTCATCTCACCAACAAGAACGGCGGATTGGAAAAAAGAGGCAGCATCCAGAGTCGATCCCGACTACGTTCAGTGCGTCGCCGTTCGTTGCGGTGGCCTGCTCAGCGCGAGACTGCGTACCAGGTCGCCGTGACCGTGTTCTGAGTCGGTTAGTCGTCTCGTCTACGTCATTTTGCTAAGCTTCTGACGAGTACACGGAAGTTGTAGGAAGCTGTATTCCAAACCCGCGTGCGAGCCAACGACACGCGGGGCCACGCGCTGCCGGCCGAGTCACGCGTTTACGCCGCGTGTCAGAGGGCGTACACTGATGCCCCTTGGCGAAGGCTGAGCCGTGCCGCCTGCCTGCGGCGGACGAGCCCGAGGGCTCACCGGCAGATAAGCGCCTCACTCTGGTAGGGATGAGTGCCTTGTTCGATTGCTCCACCCCGATCACCGCTCGAACGTCGGTTCCCGCCCCCACACAATACGCCATTCCGCCCCGAAGCCTGTTGGCAGCCATACTGGCGCTGGTCATCGGCGTTTCCTCGGCGGATGCCCAGCTCAGGCCCCTGGTCATCAAAGACGCCCGGGTGATTTCGGGTGGACGGGAGATCTCGCAAGCCTCGATCAAGATCTCCGGCAGCACCATCGAGCAGGTGCGACCAGGCATCAAGACTGGTTTCCTCACTCGGACGATCGACGCTGCTGGTAAGACTGT
>JANQGB010001348.1 GCA_028277545.1 Phycisphaerae bacterium
CCGCCAGTTCGTGGGGCTGGTATCGACGCCCCGTGGCCTGCACGATGCGCTCGATCAACTGCTGCAGTCGGCGCTCGACGGCGTCGCGATCCAGCGGAAAGGGGAACAGATCGGCCGGGACTCGCCCCAGGTAAACGTTCACGTCCGTAATGCACAGTGGCCCGCCGCGACCATAGCATGCAGGCCCCGGATTCGCCCCGGCACTCCGGGGTCCGACGATTGGCTTGACGCCGTCGAAGCCGCAGATCGAGCCGCCGCCCGCGGCCACCGTTTCAATGGCCAGCACCGGTGCGACTACCCGCAAGCTGTCGCCCGACTCACGATCCTCGACGGTCATTTCGTACCGGCGTTCGAACCGGCCGCCATAGCGGCTGACGTCGGTGCTGGTGCCACCCATGTCGAAGCCGATGACCTTCTCGAAGCCGGCTGCTCGGGCCACGTGGGCCGCACCGACCACGCCGGCCGCGGGTCCGGACAGGATGCTGTCCTTGGCGACGAACGCAGCCGAGTCTACCAGCGCGCCGGCGCTGGTCATCATCCTCAGCGAGGCCTGGGGCAGACTGCGGTGCAGAGTGTCAAGATATGTCCCGATGACCGGCGACAGGTAGGCATTTACCACCGTTGTCTCGCCGCGCGGTACGATGCGCTGCAGCCGCGACAGATCCGACGAGATCGAGACGTTGTCAAAGCCCGTCTCGCTCGCCGCGCTTGCCGCCAGTCGTTCGTGCGCCGGGTTGCGGTAGCTGTTCAGCAGGCACACGGCGATCGACTCGATGCCCGAGTCTCTTAGCTGTCGCAGCTTGTCCGGCAGATGCTCCGTTGCGAGTGGGCGCAGCACGGTTCCGTCCTGGGCGGTGCGCTCCTGGAGTTCCAGCACCTCCCGATACAGGGGCGCAGGCTTGCGGATCTGCAGGTCGAACAAACGCGGTCGCTGTTGATGGCCTATTCGAAGCACATCGGCGAAACCGGCGGTGGTCACCAGCGCCGTCGCGGCGCCGCGACGCTCCAGCAGGGCGTTGGTGCCGCGAGTGGTCCCGAGCCTTACCTGTACAGGGCCGAGCGGATCGGTCAGTCCCCGGCCCATGAGCCAGCGGATGCCGAGGGCCGGTGCCTCTTCTTCACAGCACAACTCGTAGAGCAGACCCGGCTCCGGGCGGACATTCAGCGGTCTGCCGAATCGCAGCCGGCCCGACGATGCCTCGGACCCGACGACCGGGACGTCGGTCTCAAGCACCTCGAGATCCGGCCCACCGTCGCCGTCGGCAGCGGAAGTGCCTTGCTGTTCGCACGCCTGCTGCCCGCGAGAGGTAACCGGCCGCAACAGCGTCAGGCGCCATCCGGCGAAGAAGCCGTCGGGATCGTTTCGCCGTCGGTTGTCCAGCAGGAAGTCGCGTGACGAACCGCGACCTACGCTGCCCCGGTAGATCCCGCTGCTCAGCAGCTTGTGCGTGCGCACCGTGCCCTTCGGCCAGCGGGCCAGGCAGTCGGTGAAGGTGCCGCCCACGTCGACCCAGAACTCCCAGCGTCCGTCTTGGGCCAGGTTGCGATCCATAACAGAAGTGATTATGAGGCAGAACGTCCCCCAACGCACGCATCGCCGCAGCCTGACAGTTTGTCGAGCTCTTCATCGGACCGTGCGTCGCCCAGCGTTCGCACTCGGCTTGAGCTACGCGGGCGACCGGGCTTGCCGCCAGGTGATTCGCCGGCATGCCAGGGGGCGAAGGCAGATCGGGGCAGTCCGACCGCTGCGGGGCGGTGATCTGTCGCCATGGCTGATATAATGCCCCGATGTCATCCACTTCATCCGATCGCGGTAACACCGGGCGGGCACCAGCCGCCGTTGATGACCTGCATCTGCTGCGGGCCGCCACGTTGTTTGGCAACG
The DNA here is from genome assembly GCA_028277545.1 of Phycisphaerae bacterium. Lineage (GTDB taxonomy): Bacteria > Planctomycetota > Phycisphaerae > UBA1845 > UBA1845 > JANQGB01. The sequence continues at coordinate 1,886 of JANQGB010001348.1, forward strand.
AGCCCGGGTTTGCCGAGATTGTGCGCATTCTGAGCGACGCAGTTACGCCTCTGTCCGAGCGGGTGATGCTCGGGCTCGGGTTGTACGACCCGCGGCGCAAGGTTGTTGTACTGTCCTCAGCGCCCCAGCAGCCCGGGGGCGACGATGCCGCTCCGGGTCTGCTGGCGCCGGAAGGGGAAGAATTCCCGCTGGAGGACATGGCCGGGGGGACCTGTCTCAGTGAGTTAAGGGCCTACTCATCCGGAGAGCTATCGCCCGACACCACCGTGCCGATCGAGCGACGCTTTCATGAGCTAGGTGTGCGCCGGTACCTGGCCATTCCGCTCTCGTCTCAGGCGCAACTGGTTGGTGTGCTCTATGTCGGTTTCGTTGGCACGGGCGAGATTGCGCCGGACACCAGCGAGTATATGCAGCGGCTCGCCCGGATCCTCACTCCGGCATTCGTCAACTGCCGAACACGCACGCGGCTGGCCAAGGGTGATCGCCGCCGGGCCACGCTGGCCGAACTCAGCCACGCTATCAACACCTCGTTGAGGCTGGACAGCGTGCTCTCTTCAGCCAGGGAAGCCATTGGCCGGATAGACGGGCACGAGGTCAGCATCATCGGCCTGTTCGACGAAGGACAGGCGAACTTTCGGGCCTACTGGCAACCGGCTGACAAACAACCGGGCGGCGCGAAGACGGGCGACCCCGAAGTCCTGCCCGTGTCGTCCACGGCCTTCGCCTGGGTCAAAGAACATCACGAGACGTATGAGTCGGACGATCTGGAGCGGGAGGCTGCGCTCTCTCTGGACGAACGTCTCCGGCAGGCCGGCGTCCGGAGGTATGCAGTGGCGCCCATGTTCGTACGCGGCAGGATCATCGGTGGCTTTCTGTTCGGCACCTCCGACCCGCACCCCGCGCTCACCACCGACGTCTGGCTCTACGAGAACATCGCCCTGCAGCTAGGCCTGGCCATCGACAACGCTATTCAGTACGGGGAACTCAAACGGCTGTCCGATCGGCTGGCTGAACAGAACGTGTACTTACGCGAGGAGATCGAGACCGCACACAACGTTGAAGGGATGATCGGGCGTTCACCCGCCATTCGGGGCGTGCTCGAGCAGATTTCGCGCGTAGCGGGAACCGGTGCCTCGGTCCTGATAGTGGGAGAGACAGGCGTCGGGAAGGAGCTGGTTGCCCGGGCCGTTCACGCCGGGAGTGATCGTGCCGATCACCCGCTGGT
>JANQGB010001365.1 GCA_028277545.1 Phycisphaerae bacterium
CTCGATCATGGCCCGACCAAGATCGAGAAAGACCTGTGGTGGCACTTCGTCACCCAGTGCGACCAGTGACCTGCCGAAATGGATCAACCGGTCGTGGCGGCCATCGGCGCTGGCGGTGTCCATCAACTCGCGGAGGAGCGCTCCGCGACGCTCGCCGGCCACGACGACCGCCTGCTCCAGCACATCGGTCATCTCCCGCGAACGGTCCAGCGACTCCAGAAGATCCACAGCCAAGCGGTAGAGGAAGACCTTGTCGGGCTTGGCGGCTATACGCGCGTACACCCGCCGCAGGGCGGAGCGCAAGACCGGAGGCCTGGCGTTCAGGTTGAGCAAACCGTCAATCGCGACGGTGAACAGATCGTCTTCCGCGGCCTGCTCGATGAGATCCTGGAACCGGGCGACGGCCCGCTCGGCCTGCCCGGCCGCCTTCATGGCGTTGCCCCACAGAAGGTAGGCTTCGATGCGGTCGGGATGCCGGGCCAGCACCCGGCCATAGCTCCAGGCCGCCTCCTCGTGCAGGCCGATCATGTCCAGGACGCCGGCGGAGAATTCGTCCACCACATCGTCGCCGCCGGCCACGTTGGCCAGCCGGGCAAGTGCCGTCTTGGCGTCATGCGGGCGGTTGCGCTCCAGGGCAACGATAGCCAGTTGCTGCAGATGATCCGCCGCGTTATCCGGATCCAGCGTGACCAGCTTGTGCAGGATGGCGTTGCACCGTCCGAACTGCTCGCAACTCAGGTAGACCCGGGCCAGCCGCTGCAGCATGTCGATCTGCCCGCCGCTGCGCCTGGAGAAATCCTGAAGTATCTCCGCCGCCGAGATGGGGTCGTTGGCAACCGTGTAGATGTCCACCAGCAGCGACAGCTCGCGCTCGCCGCCCCGACCGTCATCGAGGCGTTCTTCCAGATCGATCGCCAGGTCGGCGAGTTTCCCGCTTCGCGAAGCAAGGTCGAGCAGGCGCTCCTGGGCTTGGCGCAGTCGGGCGGGCACATCCGTGGTCTGCCACATCTCCTGCCACAGCAGATAGGCCTGCTCGAAGTGCTGGTTCTCTTCCATCAACCAGGCCACCCGCAGCAGCACGTCCTCCGCGCCGGTCTGGTCGTAGAGCTGTTTGAACCGTCGCAGGGCCTCGATCTTGTCGCCATAGCGCTCGAAGGCCTCGGCCACCGGCAGGAGCGCGTTGGCATCCTGCCCAGCCAGATCGACGAGTTCTTTGAGCAACCGGATCGCCTGATCCGAGTCGCCCCGCAACCTGGCCAGATCCGCCTCAAACAAGCCCGCCCGAATTCGCGCACTCTTGCTCGTGCTACCTGCCTTCCGGGCAGCCTGCAGTGCGGATGCGTCCAGGGATAGGTCCCGTGCCGCCTGCGCCAGGTCCATCAGTTGCCGTGCGTCTTCGGCACCCTGCACGCCGTCACCAAACAGTGCTATGGCCTGCTGGCGCCTTCCGTCGAGGAGCATCAGGCGGGCCAGGCCGGCCCTCCAGTCAACGCGCTGCGGCCGCTGCGCCAGCAGCGAGCGGTAGGCGGCTTCGGCCTCGCGTTCCCGCCCTGCCTCCGCGGCCACGGTGATGACCTGCTGTTGAAAGGCGGGCGAGTCGATCAGGCGCTGCTGCTCCGGCGTAGCGGCCGGGCGGCGGAGCAACGTCAATGCGTCGTCCGGCCGGCCCAGCTCTCTGAGGATCGAGACCAGCGAAGTCAGGCGGTCAGGCGTGAGCGACGCATCCGCCAGCCACCGGTC
>JANQGB010001396.1 GCA_028277545.1 Phycisphaerae bacterium
CGGCGAGATATATGCCGAGCGACTGCGCCTGTGTTCCCTGCTGGCAGGCGGACCGGCGCCGCCGCTCATCGTGGTCGCGCCGATTCAGGCGCTAATGCAGCCGGTTCCGACTCGCAAGGCACTCGCGGCCAACACGCTTTCCCTGGCTGCGGATCAGCGCTGTGAGCTGTCCGAGGTGCTGAACTGGCTCTCGGATCACGGCTTCGAGCGGTTGGAACGGATTGAGTCCCCCGGCGACTACGCGCTGCGAGGCGACATTCTGGATGTTTTCCCACCCGGCGAGCCGGACCCGGTCCGGGTCGAGTTTTTTGACGACCGCATTGATTCTCTCCGCCGCTTCGACGTGTCGACGCACCGCTCGCAAGAGACAGTCAGCGCCGTCTCTGTCTCGGCGCCACCGGAACAGCACGAGGTGAATCCGCAGGAGACCACCACTTTCTTCAACTACCTTCCGGAAGAAACCGTGGTGCTTCTGGACGAGCCGGCTGAGGTTCAGGAACTGGGGCGGACTATCCAGCGCAGGGTGTCGGAGGCCGAGGCGCTCGACCCGGTCACCGATGTCCTCGGTCGATCCGAGTCCTACGCGCGGATCGAAATCTCCCGGCTGGCCGGCTCGTCAGACGCCGCTCCCGAAGATTCGTTCGCGTTCGAAGTCACGTCTCTGACCCGGTTTGAGGGCAAGACGGCCACCGCCATCGCCGAGCTCTGCGCCGTGGCGAAGGACCGCGAGGTTCACGTCTTCTGCGACAACGAGGCTGAGCGCCAACGACTGGTCGAGATCCTGGTCGAGGAGGCCGGCCAGGTGCCCGCGTCGCTGCACATGCCCATCGGCCTGCTGCACCGGGGCTTCGAGTGGGTCTCGGCGCGGACCGTCTGCGTGGGGCATCACGAGATTTTCCACCGTTACCATCAACGCCGCCGCATTCGGCGGGTCCACGCGGCCCGGCCCATCGAGAGCTGGCTGGATCTCGAGCCAGGCGACCTGGTCGTGCACGTGGTCCACGGAATATCCCGCTTCGTGGGCATGAAGGCTCTGCGCAAAGCTGAGGGTGATCAGACGGACGAGTTCCTTACTCTCGAGTTCGCGGATCATGGCAAGCTGCACGTGCCGGTCTCGCAGATCGACCTGGTGCAGAAGTACATCGGTGCCGGCGCCATCACGCCGAAACTCTCCACTCTGGGCGGCACCCGCTGGCGCAACACCACTGAACGCGTGGCCGACTCCGTCTCGGACCTGGCGGCCTCGCTGCTCGAAGTGCAAGCCGCCCGGGAAACGACGACCGGCACCGCCTATCCGGGGGATACTACCTGGCAGCGTGAGTTCGAGGGATCGTTCCTGTTCGAGGAAACCGAGGACCAACTGGTTGTAGCCGACGAACTCAAGGTCGATCTCCAGCGGCCCAGGCCGATGGACCGGCTGCTCTGCGGCGACGTCGGCTTCGGCAAGACCGAGCTGGCCATCCGCGGGGCGTTCAAGGTCGTCGAGTACGGCAAGCAGGTTGCCGTACTGGTCCCCACAACGGTGCTGGCGGAGCAGCACTACCAGACCTTCCGCGAGCGTTTGGCGGACTACCCCTTCGCGATCGGCTGTCTGTCGCGCTTCCGCAGCCCAGCCGAGCAGAAGAAGATCGTCGACGACGCCAGGAAGGGGCGGGTGGATGTTCTGATCGGAACGCACCGGCTGTTGAGCAAGGATGTGGCTTTCGCCGACCTGGGGCTGGTCATCATCGACGAGGAGCAGCGCTTCGGCGTCGAGCACAAGGACCGGCTCAAACAGCTCCGCAACACGGTCGACGTGCTGACCATGACCGCTACGCCCATCCCGCGGACACTGCACATGTCCATGCTGGGAATACGCGACATCAGCTCGCTGGCCACGCCGCCGATGGACCGGCGGTCAATCGCCACCCAGATTCGCCCCTTCGAGATCAAGCTGATCCGCGAGGCCATCCTTCGCGAGATGAACCGCGACGGGCAGATCTACTTCGTGCACAACTACGTGCGCTCGATCCGGTCCATGGCCGACGAGATTCAGCAGATCGTGCCCGAGGCCCGTATTCTCGTCGGCCACGGGCAGATGAAGGAAGGCGAGCTGGAGAAGGTGATGACGGCCTTCGTCCAGCACGAGGCCGACGTCCTGGTGGCAACCACCATCATCGAGAGCGGCATCGACATTCCGCGGGTCAACACCATCTTCATTAACCAGGCGGATCGTTTCGGGCTGGCCGACCTGCACCAACTCCGCGGCAGGGTCGGTCGCAGCAAGCACCGGGCCTACTGCTACCTGCTGCTGCCCAAGGACCGACCGGTAACACCCAATGCTGCCCGGCGACTCAAGTCCATCGAGGAATTCAGCGAGCTGGGGGCCGGCTTCCGGATTGCCATGCGCGACCTGGAGATTCGCGGGGCGGGCAATATCCTGGGCCCCGAGCAGAGCGGGCACATCGCGGCCGTGGGGTACGAGATGTACTGCCAGATACTGGAGCGGGCCGTTCGACGTCTGCAGGGGCAGCCCGACGCCGACAAGCCGCGCGTGCAGCTCGAATTGCAGATCTCCGGGCACGTGCCCGCCAGCTACATCGCCGCCGAGCGGTCTCGCATCGACGTCTACAAGCGGATCGTCTCCTGCCGGACCATCGAGGACCTGCGGCAGTTGGAGCAGGACCTCAATGACGCCTACGGTAAGTTCCCGCCGCCGATCGAGCGTCTGCTGGAGCTTGCTGAGATTCGCGTGCAGGCCGGTCGACGGGGAATCCGTTCGATCGTGCTCCAGAAACCGGACGTGGTGCTTACGGTCGAGGACCACCGATCGCTGGAGCCCATCTTCGCAGCGGCAGCGGGGACCGCGCGCATGCCGGACGCAAAGACGATACACTGGCGCCCGCCGGCCAGCTACCTGGAGCCGTCTTCACTGCTGGCTGTGCTTCGCAAGTTACTGTCCGCTCAGCCGGAGAAAGCGGCGACATGAGACGACGATCGGCGATCCGCCCTGGACTACTTCCGAACGGCCGCCCTTGTTTACCGGGGTGGCACTGGCTAGCGGCCGGGGGGAGCATCTGGCTGATGGCCATGACGACAGCCGGCTGCAGTCGTGGCAAGCTGTTCGACGTGAGCCCCGCCCGCTCCGACGAAGGCCCCGCCGCCAACACGCAAGCCGGCGGTCCGCCGGCGGAGGGCGTAGCCCGGGACGATCAGGCGCAGGAGGCCGCCCAGCCTGCGGCATCGCTAGAACCGGTTGACGTTCTGCAGATCAACGAAGACTCGATCACCATCGAGGACGTCCTGCGCCCGTCGCGGGCAAAACTGGCTGAGGCCGCCGCCAGCATGTCTCCCGCGCGGTACCAGCGACACCTGCTCGACACACTGAAACGCCACATCACCGAGATGGCCCGCGAGGTTCTGCTGTACCAGGCGGCGTCGCGCCGACTGAGCGAGGCCGAGAGCGAGATGCTGGACAAGTTCACCGACCAGCGCATTCGTACCATCGTCCAGGAAGAGTATGGCGGGCGGCAGGTCCGCTGGGAACGGGCCATGGCGGAACGGGGCCTGTCGGTAGAACAGGCCCGGGAGAAGGTCCGGCGAGAGCTGATAGTCCTTCGCTATCTGCAACAAACCGTCTCGACACGGATTCAGGAGCCAACCCGCAGGGAACTAAGTC
>JANQGB010000450.1 GCA_028277545.1 Phycisphaerae bacterium
CGCAGAGCCCCTCCAGCCTGCAGGAGCGACGGACTGTCGAAGCGATCTATGCCGAGGTCACCGCCTCAGGCCACGAGGACGCCGAAGACCTGCGGGCGACGATACAGGAGCAGGTCCGCTGTCTCGAATCTCTGGGGCAGATTCTGGCCCAGTATCCCTCGCCGCTGGCCGAGCAGCGACTCGGTAACCGCAAGCGCGGCATTGACACGCTGGTCGGCGCGCTCAGCCACGCCAATCCGGCCAACTTCGGTTTCTCTCTGCCGACCCGGGCCCTGCTGGGCCGCTCGATCGACACGGTGGAGCGCAACTTCTACCGCCTCTTGCGGCACATCTGCCGGCAAGTGCTCGAGGGCGAAACCCGTCGCAAGCTGCTGGAAGACGCCACCCAGTGCCTGCGTGTGTGCCTGTACACCAGGCTGGTCGAAGATGTGCTCTCGGCCATCGCCACCGACGCCCAGCTGGACCACACCGTCCGCGAGCGAGCGGTGGTAGCCCTGGCCCAGATATGGGAGCACCGCTTGGCGTTTCGGATCAGCGACTTCTTCCCCATCCTGGAAGCCACCTGGGATGCCCGCCAGCGGATTACGGTGACTGGCGGCACTCTGACCGGCACGCATGAGATTCTCTCCCTCTTCGCCGAAGGCTGCGACCCGCAGTTCGTGGACTTCTTTAGCCGCGATAACCCGACCGATGACGAACTGGAAGCCTTCCGCGAGTTCGTGTTCGCCGCCTCCGCCGAGGAGTTGAACCGGTTGGCCCAGGAGATGGCCGAGAAGAGCATCCAGAGCGTCACCCTGCACGACGCCATGCACGCTCCGGATCGCGACTCGGTAACCGTGTTCTACGAGTTCTTCCGGTCCAGGTCCTTCCTGGCCCTGGCCCGCGGCGCCACCAACATCCCCGGGCCCAGACACACGGCCGAGGGGTACGTGATGATCCACTACCTGCGCCGGCAGGAGTAGACGCGCACGAGCTTTCTCGCAAGTGCCCCAAGCCTGAGGCCGACTGACCAGTTCGCACGCGATGATACTCAATCGAGCGAACTCGCATCTCCATCTCTACCGCGGTCTGCTACGGCTGGAGACGAGTACACACTCTGGGCAGTAGCCAGATATCCCACCACATGCTAAGGTGGTAGTCAGCCTACGGTAGATGGGCGTGTGGCGCACGGCGCGACGCCCTAGAGCCGTCGTCCAGTATAGGCAAGGCCGTTCGCAGACCGGTGTACCAAACGCCTGTGGGACAGCGAGGGCTGAAGGGTCATGATTCGGGATCTCAGCATTGACGGCTTTCGCAGATTTCAGCATTTTGAGATGCATGACCTCGGATGCGTCAATCTGCTCGTGGGGACTAACAACAGCGGCAAGACTTCTGCGCTGGAGGCGATACAGATTCTCACGACCGGGCAGCCGCGTACGGTCTGGTCAGCGTTATCACGGCGCGGTGAACGATTGCCCAACGAATCCGAACAGGGGCGGACGCCGGAAGTTGACCTCTGCCACCTCTTCCACGGGCATGCCTTGCGAGCTGGCAGCCAGTTCAGACTCAATGGCTCAAGCGACTCAACGCGAGGGAGCCTGACCGCCACGGTCCTTGAGCGCTTTGATGGCGAGGGCAAGCAGGCAGACCTCTTTGAAGTAGGCGAAGCAGAATACGTCGGCCCGTACGACCTTACCCTCAAGGGGGAGGGATTCGCCACGACTGACGAAGCTTTCCCTATCAGCCGACGAGGCGGCTTATCCTATGACGCTCTGAGAAAGTTGGATCGACCGCTGGAGAAGGAAGCACCAAGCACGTGGTTCATAACTACGGCCTCCATGTCTCCCGATAGGGTCGTATCCCTGTATGAGGACATTGTACTCCGACCCGAAGAAGACCTCGTGGTCCAGGCCCTCCAAACCGTCGAGCCTACCATAGAGCGAATCGCCACAACTCGCGACGGGCCGCGCTACAACCGCGGTTACTCGGGCGAACGTGGTGGGGTCGTAGTGAAGTGCCGCGGCACTGACGAGCGAATCCCGATCGGCAGCCTCGGGGACGGAACCTGGCGAATCCTGGGCATGGCGCTCGCGCTGGTCAACGCCGAACACGGCGTCCTGCTAATCGACGAGATCGACACCGGCCTCCACTTCTCTGTGATGTCAGACATGTGGAAGCTGGTTCGCGAGACCGCGGCTCGCCTGGACGTTCAAGTCTTCGCCACGACGCATAGCCGCGATGCGGTCGAAAGCCTGGCGGCCATCTCACGGCCGGATGTAGGCGACGGCAGCGACGTGACCATTCAGCGGCTCGAACCAGACAAGCAACGATCCGTAGCTCTCACCGAACAGGAGATCGTTGTGGCCGCTGAACGCGGGATTGAGGTGCGCTAGGCATGGCCCGGCAACACTCCCCAAAGACGTTGCTCGTCGAGGGCGACACTGATAAGCGTATCATCCCGGAACTGATCGAGGCCAATGGCATCACCTGGGGCGAGGCGCCCGAAACGTGGGTCGCCAACATCAAGCCGTGCAACGGATTTGAGAACCTGGTGAAACCAGGCCTCATTGAGACTGAACTCAAGGCGACCGGCCTGCAGGCCCTGGGCATCATCGCCGACGCCAACCAACACGCGGCAGCAAGGTGGGCCAGCCTGCGCACTCGCCTCCTGGGTCAGTTCCCTGATCTGCCAGACAAGTTGCCCGCCGAGGGCTTGATCGAGAAGAACGAAGGCGGCCAGAAAGTCGGCGTCTGGCTCATGCCGGACAATAGATCCCGCGGCATGATGGAGACCTTTCTGACCTACCTAGTGCCGGATGACGGCAATCCCCTTCTCGAGTACGCCCAACACGCCCGCGATGAAGCCCAGGTCCGCGGCGCACCGTTTAAGGATACTCACGCGGACAAAGCGACAATACACACCTGGCTGGCCTGGCAAGACCCACCGGGACGTCAGCTCCACAACGCTGTGACGGAGCGCATCCTGGATCCGCACCACGCGTATGGCGAGGCTTTCGTGACGTGGTTCCGCTCTCTGTTCGGGCTCTGAGCAATGCGGCACTGCACACGCCGACTTACTTGAGGCCGGCAGCGTGGCCGGCGCGGCACGACGTCGCCCAGCCTGTTGGCCAGCTATGGCGACGGCAAACGACCGCCGATCACGCGGCCAGCCAGCACCAGAGTTCACCGCCGCCCAAGACAAGCAGCCCGCCGTCCAGCAGCAACCTGCGCGCCAGTTGACCGCGGCGCTGCCGCGGCACGTTGGCGAAGTTGGCCTGGCAACGGCGTCGAAGGTAACCGAAGAGGATTCGCAGGTACCAGATTGCGCCGATAACCAGGCCACCACCGGTGTACATGGCCATCAGGCAGGCAACGCCGTGTAGCGAGGAAATCCGTTGACCTTCGCGTCCCAGGAGAAGAGCAACCGCGCCGGATACGGTGGCAAAGAGTGCCAATACGGTGATCGCCGCTAGTGCGTCCGCAGCTCTCTCGGCCCACCTGTTCACGTCAGCAGCGGCCAGACCCAGTTGAGATGGCGCACCACACTCGGGGCAGGGCCGGTCGACGGCTTGCCCACGGAGGTCGTAACCGCACTCTGGACAGTATACGGACTGGTCCAGCGGATAGATGGGCGACGGGCCAGACATGGTCGTGGAGTATACCAATGCACCCGCGGCACCGCTGTTCACTTCGATCGCCGCAGGTCAGCCGAGCTGGTCATAACGGAAGCAGTCGATGACGTGGTCGTTTACCATGCCGACAGCCTGCATGTAGGCGTAACAGATGGTCGAGCCGACGAAACCGAAGCCGCGGCGCTTGAGGTCTTTGCTCATGGCATCGGACTCGGGCGTGGTGGCGGGCACCTCCTCAAGCGATCGCCAGGCATTCCTCTTGGGGTGGCCGTCGACAAAACGCCAGATGTAGGCGTCGAAGCTGCCAAACTCGTCACGCACGGCCACGAAGGCCCGGGCATTAGCGATGGTTGAGGCGATCTTACGGCGGTTGCGGACGATACCAGCGTCGCCCATCAAGCGGTCGATCTTGCGGTCCTGATAGGCGGCGACTTTGTCCGGATCGAAGTTGTCGAACGCAAGGCGGTAGTTGTCGCGTTTCTTCAGGATGGTGTCCCAACTCAGGCCCGCCTGGGCGCCTTCGAGAATAAGAAACTCGAAGAGCAGGCGGTCATTGTGAACCGGCACGCCCCACTCGTCATCATGATAGGCGATCGACAGGTCGTTGGTTGCCCACTCGCATCGATGCATCGAGAGTTCCAGCGCCGGCTGGTCCATCATGCCGTGCAGCGCCGGTCTCGGGCTACAGGCTCTTGAGACGCTGCTCCTTGTCGTGCGTCTGCAGGGCTTCGATCAAGGCGTCCAGGTCGCCCTGCATGATCTTGTCGAGACTGTACAGATCCAGCCCGATCCGGTGATCGGAGCAGCGATTCTGGGGGAAGTTGTAGGTTCTCACACGCTGTGAGCGGTCGCCGCTGCCCACCATCGACCGGCGGGCGTCGGCCCGTTCGGCGTTCTTGGCGGTCATGATGTGGTCATACAGACGCGTGGTCATCAGCCGGCGGGCCTTGGCGCGGTTCTTGTGCTGGCTCTTCTCATCCCGCATGGAAACGGTGATGCCCGTGTCCCGATGGACCAGGCGTATGGCGGAAGAGACTTTGTTGACGTTCTGCCCGCCCGGCCCGCCCGCCCGGGAGACAAACTCCTCGACGTCCGCCTCCCAGTTGATGTCGATGTTGACTTCCTCGGGCTCCGGCAGGACAGCCACCGTCGCCGCCGAAGTGTGGATGCGCCCCTGGGCTTCAGTCTCGGGGACCCGCTGAACGCGATGCCCACCGCCTTCGTAGCCCAGGGCCCGGTAGACGCCGCCGCCCTTGATGTTCAGCACGATTTCCTTAAACCCGCCCAGCTCCGAGCCGGACTGATCGAGCACCTCGACCTTGAAGTGCTTGCGCTCGGCGAATCGCAGGTACATGACGTACAGATCGCGGGCAAAGAGCGCCGCCTCGTCGCCGCCAGTCCCGGCCCGGATCTCGAGAATCACCGAACTGATCGCGGCGTCGTCATCGGTGACGATGAGTTCCTTGAGGTGCTCGAGCATGACGTCGTGGCGCTGCTGCAGGTCGCCCAGTTCGGCTTCGGCCAACTCGCGAAGCTCGGCATCCTGCGACGGATCCTCGATGATCCCCCGGTGCTCCGCCAGGTCCGCGCGTACCTTGCTGAACTCGACATAGGGATCCGCCAGCCGCTTGAGACGCCCGATCTGCTTGGCGATGCCGATGCTGCGATTGGGGTCGCCGGCGATTTCCGGGTCGCTTAGCTGCTCGTTAAGGTCATCTCGATGGCGAGCGATCTCTTCCAGCTTGCCCAGCAGTCGGTTGTCCAGTTCGTCAGCCATGACTCTCCGGCCATCCCCTAGTCGTAGTCTAACCGCGTCGCCAGCTCGTCCGCAGCGGCGTCCCCAGGTTTGTCAGAGCCCGTCGGCACGCCCCGCCGCTTGCTACTATACCACTATCGGCCCCAGGCAGCCTCTTGGCCAACGCATCCGATGCTCCGCCCACTGTCCGGGCATAGAAAAACCACGTCGCCCGGCGCCATAATCCGCGGCACGGCACGACGTGGTCTGTTTCGTAGCTACTGCTGGAGCGAAGAGCGTTTGAGAGTCTTCTTCTTCTCGGCCTTCTTGAAGTACTCGCCGCCGAACTTCTTCTGAAACCGCTCGACGCGTCCCATCGTATCGACAAACTTCTGCTGGCCGGTGTAGAACGGGTGGCAGCTCGCGCAAATCTCCACCGTCACCTCGGGAACAGTACCGCCGATCTCGTGGACCGCGCCACAACCGCACTTGATCGTGCTCTTGCCGTACTTGGGATGGATGTCGTTCTTCATGACCTTCGCCTATTAAGCCTCACTGAGTTACAGACCGGCCAGTATACCTCAAGCAGCCTTCAAGGCAAGCCCACCATTCGACCGATCCGGGTCGATACCCTTTGCATGCCATCGGCTGCCGGCACCGCGATGGCGATTTTGCCTAACCGCAGCCACCAGAACATGTTACGGGCGAACAGGATCTTCGGAGCTGCCGCCTCGATTGCGGTCCGGTAACCAAGAGCGGGAGCAGCCGAAGGGCACGCCCGCCACGGCGGGCTACGCACTGCTTCGACTGCTCCCGGTTATCTACGGGCCGGGGCTTGGCCGGGAGTCGACCTACATCATGCCGCCCATGCCTCCCATGCCACCCATGCCGCCCATGCCACCCATGCCTCCGGCACCCGGCGGCGGGCCGGCCGGCTTGTCTTCCTTGATCTCACTCACTACTGCATCCGTGGTGAGCAGCAGGCTGGCAATGCTGGCAGCGTTCTGCAGAGCGATTCGCTCGACCTTGGCAGGCACCAGGATGCCCATCTTTATCATGTCACCGAACTCGCCGGTAAGGGCGTTGTAGCCGAAGTTCTTGTCCTTGGACTCCATCACCTTGGACCAGACCGTCGAGCCGTCTTCGCCGCGATTCTCGGTGATCTGCTTGATCGGAGCGCACAAGGCCCGCTTGACGATCTCCACGCCGGTACGTCGATCGCCATCGAGCTTCTTGATGAGCGCGTCCAGCGCCGGTGTGGCCCTGAGAACAGCTACGCCACCGCCTGGCAGCACGCCCTCTTCGACAGCCGCCCGGCAGGCGTGCAGGGCGTCCTCGACGCGGGCCTTCTTCTCCTTCATCTCGACTTCAGTGGCAGCCCCGACGTTGATCTGGGCCACACCACCTACCAGCTTGGCGAGGCGCTCCTCCAACTTCTCGCGATCGTAATCGCTGGTGGTGGCCTCGATCTCGTTCTTGATCTGCTCGATGCGGCCCTTGATGGCCGCCTGCGTGCCCAGGCCCTCGATCAGGGTGGTGGTGTCCTTGTCGATCTTGATCTTCTTGGCCCGGCCCAGCTTGCTGATTTCAACGTTCTCGAGCTTGGTGCCCAGGTCCTCGAAAATGGCCTCGCCGCCGGTCAGGACGGCCATGTCCTCGAGCATCGCCTTGCGACGATCGCCGAAGCCCGGCGCCTTGACCGCACAGACGTTCAGGATGCCACGCAGCTTGTTGACCACCAGAGTGGCCAAGGCCTCGCCCTCGACGTCTTCGGCCACGATCAGTAGCGGCTTGCCCGCCTGGGATACCTTCTCGAGAACCGGAACCATGTCCTTGACGGCGCTGATCTTCTTCTCGTTGATCAGCACGAAGCAGTCTTCCAGCTCGCAGGTCAGCTCTTCGAACTTGTTAATGAAGTGCGGCGAGAGGTAGCCCTTGTCGAACTGCATCCCTTCGACCAGATCGACGGTAGTGTCCAGGCTCTTGCCCTCTTCGACGGTGATGACGCCGTCCTTGCCCACCTTGTCCATGGCGTCGGCAATGATCTCGCCGATGGTGTCATCCTGATTGGCGGCGCTGGTGCCCACCTGGGCGATCTGGGCGTGGCCCTTGGGGGGCGCCTGTACCGCGGTGGAGTTCTTGGCCAGGTCCTCGACAACGGCCTCTACCGCCAGGTCGATCCCGCGCTTGATCTCGACAGCGTTCGCCCCGGCGGCAACGTTCTTGAGTCCTTCGTCGTAGATGGCCTCGGCGTAGACGGTTGCGGTGGTGGTACCGTCCCCGGCTACGGTCGAAGTCTTGGAGGCGACCTCCTTGACCATCTGGGCGCCGATGTTCTCGTACGATTCTTCGAGCTCAATCTCCTTGGCCACGGTGACGCCGTCCTTGGTCACCAACGGTGACCCGAACGACTTCTGCAAAACCACGTTGCGGCCGCAGGGGCCCAGGGTCACCTTGACCGCCCGGGAGAGCTGCTTGACACCGCGGCGCACCGCCTCGCGGGCTTCCATATCGTATGCGATCTTCTTGGCTGCCATGTGGTACGATCTCCTTCAATGACGGGCCGTGAGCCCGCCCTGCTCTGTCAACTCACTCCGAAAGCCCTGACGGGTGCCGGAACCTACTCGATGACGCCCAGGACGTCCGACTCGTCCATGATCAGGTACTCCTGACCACCCATCTTGATCTCGGTGCCGGCGTAGCTGGTAAAGAGAACTTCGTCACTCTTCTTGATCTGCATGGTGCTGCGCTCGCCGTTGTCGAGCAGGCGACCGTTGCCCACCGCCTGAACCACGCCACGCTTGGGCTTCTCTTTGGCCGTATCGGGCAGCACGATCCCACCGGCGGTCATCTCCTCAGCCTCGACCCGCTTGACAATAACCTTGTCACCGAGCGGTTTGATGTTCAGCTTGGCCATCGCTTAACGACTCCTTCCAACCGTCCGGGCGCCGAGGCGCCCACTATTCCAGTTCAACGTGAAAGCATTTACGAAACAGGCCGGCCATCACCCGGGTCAGTGCCAGCAGGTCAACCGGCTGAGTCAACACACTGTAAGCCTGCAACTCCAGGGCCCGTTGCAGGGTGCGCTTTGAGGCGTCGCCCGTCACCATCACACAAGGCAGTCGATCGTCGATCGAGCGGATGATCCGCAGGACATTCAACCCGTCCATCGCCGGCAGCTCGGTCGACAGGACCGCCACGTCGATCCCGCCTCGCTCGACGAAGTCGATCGCCTCCCGCCCGGTGAAGACCCGGCGGACGCCAACGCTGTGGGGCGCCAGATAGTCGGTGATGCCGGTGATCCAGCCACTGCGGTCCGGGCAGTCGGCGTGCGAAATCAGCACCCGCCTGGCAGACTGTTCGGCTGTTTCGACCGCCATCATGCTGATCGAGGTCTCCGGGCGCACAACTCACGCCACCCAGGCCTATGCACTCACGATGCCAGCGCAGTCGCCCGGCCCGGGAAACTACGTAAACCATTTTCTTACAGCATTTTATAGAACTTCTCCTGCTGCCGGCCGACTGGAGATTGGTTGCTGGCGGCTTGGATCGGCTGCAGAAAAGTCAGTGGCCCGCGGGCATGCTGCCAGTTTGGCAGCGCGGGCGTAGGGGCATCGAGTGTCTCAGCCGGAGTTCTGGGCAGGGCGCTGGAGCACTCGGAGCAGGTCGCGCTGTTCGACAATGCCCACGATATGACGGGTGCCCGCCTTCTCGGCGACGGGCAGGACGCCGACATTCTGATCCCGGAAGACATCGAGCACGTCGCGAGCGGACAGCTCCATGGGCACCATTGGGGAGGCCTCGTCAGCCAGATCGATGGCCGTGATCAGCTCGGCGAAGGCCGGGTCGTAGATCACGCCCCGAACGTCGCTGAAGTGGATCACGCCGACGCACTCGCCGTCGTCGTCGACAACCGGAAAGTGGTTGTACGTT
>JANQGB010000191.1 GCA_028277545.1 Phycisphaerae bacterium
ATCTAGGAGTCGACCCGCAGGTCCAACTCACCGGCCACCTGGAGACGCCGAAAGGTTGGCCCCAGGGGATTGCGGTTGAGACCGCCCACGCTGTCGAGGGGGGAGAACCTCTGGTCCACCTCGACGGACGACCCGTAGCGGCTACAGCCCGTCGGGGCGAAGGAAGCGTCACCCTAGTGGGCTTCGGCACCCGTTTCACCGACCCCAAGATGGGCGTCATCGGAGACGTCATCCCGGACGCCTCTCTGCGAAACGTCTACGAACTGCAGTTTCAACTGCTCCGATCCATCGTCGGCGCAACGCGTTAGTCCCCTGAGGGAACCGATTTCCCTCCATAGCATCCGACATCCTCTGTCCTGCCGAGCCCATCGTTTGACAATTCGCCAAGAAAAAGCGAAAAAAGAACGGTGCGAACGTCACATCACAGCGGCTCATCGGACTTAATCAGTAGCAAGGGATGTCTTATCCAACCAATGACATCGCATTAGTCAGGAAGGCGCAGCTCGGCGACAAGGAGAGTCTGAATCGCCTGGCCGAGACAGCGAGGGTCCGCCTGCACCAATACGTGCTCCGTTTGACGCTCAGCGAGGACCTGGCCCAGGACATTGTGCAGGAGACGATACTGGAAATGCTCAGGATCTTTCACAAACTGCGACAGGCCGAGATGTTCTGGAGTTGGCTGCACGGGATCGCCTTCAACAAGGTCCGCCATCACTACGGCAAGCGGTGGCGCCGCAAAACGCGGACCTTTTCCGAGGCGGGCGATCCCCCCGATCCCGTCACCGGCGACGACACTTTGGCCGAGGTGATCACCGAGGAATTGAAGCAGATCGTCTTGCAGGCGGTGACACAGCTACCCCCTCGACACCGGGCCGTGCTGACGATGCGCTGCTACGATCATCTGTCCTACGCGCAGATCGCCAAGCTGATGGCCTGCTCGGAGATCGGCGCCCGGGCAGCGTTCTATCGCGCCAAGAAGACGCTGGCGCGTCGCCTGGCCGAGCACGGCCTGAGCAAAGGATCGTTGGTGTTGGCCCTGGTGGCGTTCGGCAAGATCACCGCTACGAGCGAGGCGGGCGCCGCCCAGGTGGCGGTCACGAGCGCGACACTGCAAGTCGGTCCCCTGGGGGCACTGTGGGCGACTATTACGGGCAAGGCCGGGCTCCTCACCCTGGCGGCGGCCGGCTCCCTTACCCTTGGCTCCGTCGCCCTGCTTCAGAATCACCCGCCAGCCGGCCCCGAAGGCGTCCAGAAGCCCACGGTCGCGGCGCCGGCCGCCGCCTGGCCCCGCGAGAAACAGGAGTGCTGGTACTACTTCCCCGAGGGCCCCCATGAAACCGTCATGCTGCGCGTGCTCAGAGCGAATACGCAGGGCGCGCAACCGATTTGCCGTATCCTGCAGAATCGCTACGCCAACTATCATCTCGACGAGAGAGCGGAAACCGTCCACATCCGGAACAACCGGGCCTGGAACCCGGGCCTGGCCGTCATGCAGTTACCCACGGACAACGCAGCGCTGAGGGCTTTCCTGGCGCAGGCCCAAAGCGGCCAACCGGACATGGAACGGACCGA
>JANQGB010000229.1 GCA_028277545.1 Phycisphaerae bacterium
CGCGCCCGTCGCCCAGCAGGAGCCGGTTGGCCTGGGGCGTCAGTGCCGCGGCGTGTCCCGAGGCGATGAACACGTCGAGGTTACCGTCCAGGTCGAAATCCGCCAGCACTCCGCCCCATCCGTGACAGCGGCTCATGGCGGCCGCCATACCAGACCGGGCGGCCAGCTCCTCGAACAGCCCGCCGCCGAAGTTGCGATACAGACAGCAGGAGCGCATGTCCGGCACGAGGACATCCAGCCAGCCGTCCCCGTCGACATCGCCGACCTCGACCGCCATGGCCGCCGCGGCCGCCCCCGCCTCGCTGAAGGCCACGCCGGCCAGCAGGGCCCGATTCTCGAATGTGCCGTCTCCGCTATTGTGCAGCAGGTAGTTGTCCATCGCGTCGTTGGACACAAACACATCCAGACGACCGTCATGGTCGTAATCGAAGGCGCCCACACCCATGGCCCGGCCGACCGGGTCCAGCCGAATGCCGGCATGGGCGGTCACATCGGTGAACGTACCGTCACCGTCACCCCGGAAGAGACGGTCCTGCTGCCCGTCGTAGAGCAGCGGGCTGCGCACGGAGTCTCGGGCGGATTCAGGCGTGTGCTGCGGGTCGTAGGTGAGGTAGTTGCCCAGGTAGAGATCGAGCCATCCGTCGCGGTCATAGTCGAAGAACACCGCCCCGACACCGAAGCTGGCGTCGTCCAGGCCGGCGGCCCGGCCCACGTCGGTGAAGGTGCCGTCGCCGTTGTTGCGGTACAGGAAATTGGGGCCGTAGTTGCTGACGTAGATGTCCTGATCGCCGTCACCGTCGTAGTCGGCCGCCACGACTCCCATCCCGTACGCCGGGCGATCAAGCCCCGCCGCCACGGTGACGTCCTCGAAGGTGCCGTCGCCGCGGTTGTGATAGAGACGGTCGGTGGCGGCCGCCAGCTTGGGCAGCTTGTTCGATCCGATGCCGGGATCCGACAAACCCTCCTTCCAGCACCCATTGACCAGGTAGATATCGAGCCAGCCGTCGCGGTCGTAATCCAGGAAGCCGCAGCCCGCGCCGGTGGCTTCGACGATGTTGCTCATCCGCTCGTCGCCGATCGTCTCGACGAAATCAATGCCGGCCTCGGCGGTGACGTCGGTGAACTGGACCCGCCTGGCGGCCCGCGGACCGGCGATCGCCGAGTCGAGGGGCAGGGCCAGCATCGGCAGGAGCAGGACACACACGCGCCGCAGGGCCGCGAGCCTCGACGCCATCCGCTCGAAAGTGGTTCTGACAGGCACCGACATGGTTGCCTCTCGCCCCGGCACACGCCGAACGCCGACGTCATTCTGTAGAGCAGTACGGCTGCGCTCCTGACGCGAACACCCTGGCCGCAGGCACGCCGGGCAGCGTGGGGACTGGCGGGCCGACGCGTGACGTCGCACGGTCCGGGGGCGCGATTATGTCAGATTGGCTCAGACAGGCAACGTCTGCTCAAGCTGAGCTGCTTTTTCCGGACGTAAGACAGAAAATTCCCCAGCGTCCTTGACAGCCTTGTATGTATGTACTATATTACCAGTACAATATTGCACTGGTACACCAGTCAATCAGGGAAACGGGAGGAGCCCGATGCGATTCACGCTCGACCCTCAAAGCGGCGTGCCGTTCTACCGGCAGATTATCGACCAAGTGAAGTTCGGCATCGCCGACGGGCGGCTGGGCTGCGGGGAGCAGCTTCCCACCGTCCGGCATCTGGCGGTTGAGTTGCAGGTGAACCCCAACACGGTGGCCCGGGCCTACCAGGAACTGGAGATCAAGGGTGTGGTGACCACGCAGATGGGTACCGGAACGTTCATCGGCAACGGCAAGGTGGAGCTTTCCGAAGCGGAGCGAAAGCGCATGCTGGACCAGATCTGCCGGGAGCTGCTCTCGCGAGCGGCCACCTACGGTTTCACCTTGGACGAGGTGCTCGCGACGCTCGGTGAACACTGTGACTCGAGTGGTGAATGACAGAGCGGTCTGTACGCGGTGGCCGCCGGCAGGTCGGCGTCGCCGGGTCGCGAGGCGACGATTGAGGAATCTTGAGAGAAGGGCCTACTTCAGGAGGTTTTGAGCCATGGCCGGTATCAACGTGAGCTTACCTAAGATTTCACTGGAGAGCTTTTCCGGTACGGCGCGGGCTGACTATCGCTTCGCACCGTTCAATGCCCTGCTGCTGGTGTCGCTGATGCTGGCGGGGCTCATCGCCCATACTCTGGTGCATGAATTCAGCGTGGCCGCCGCGGTTTATGCCATTGGCGCGGCACTGCTGCTGGTGGGCATCTTCCGGCTGACGCAGTTATGGGAGGGGGTGGTGGTGACCGGGACTATTGTTGCCTTGTCCGGTTACCTGATGTGCCGGCACCTGGTCATCCCGTCCGGGATCCTGGTCGGCATGACCGTGGCAGCGGTGTTGCTCTCACCGTGCATTCAGATTGCCTATCAATGGGAGCGGGCGGTGATGCTGCGGCTGGGCAAGTTCGCCGGGATTCGCGGCTCTGGCGTGTTCGTGATCCTTCCGGTGATCGACAAGGTGGCCCAGTACGTGGACCAGCGTATCCGAGTGAGCGACTTCACCGCGGAAACCACGCTGACCAAAGACACCGTCCCGGTGAACGTCGATGCCATTGCCTTCTGGATGGTGTGGGACGCGGAGAAGTCGGTGCTGGAGGTCGCTGATTACGACGCGGCCGTCATCCTGTCGGCCCAGACGGCGCTGCGTGATGCCATCGGCCGGAGTGAATTGGCCGACCTGCTGTCCCACCGTGATCGGCTGGGCGGCGAGATTCAGCAGGTGCTGGACAAGAAGACCAACCCCTGGGGCATTACCGCCCAGTCGGTCGAGATCCGGGACATCGTCATTCCCAAAGGCCTGGAAGACGCCATGAGCAAGCAGGCCCAGGCCGAACGGGAGCGGCAGTCGCGTATCATCCTGGGCACGGCCGAAACCGAAATCGCCGAGAAGTTCGCCCAGGCCTCCGACGCCTACAAGGAGAACCCCGTGGCCCTGCACCTGCGGGCCATGAACATGGTCTTCGAAGGGCTCAAGCAGAAGGGGTCCATGGTGATCGTGCCCTCCACGGCCGTCGAGTCGATGGGGCTGGGCGCCCTGGGCGGGCTGACGGCCCTGGGCCAGCCGCGTGTCACTCAGTCGGCCAACAGCAGCCCGAGGATAGAGCCAACGCCGGCCGCGGAGTGACTCGTTGGCCCGCGCGGGCGAGAGTCCCGTGCGGGCGAAAACTCCGTAGTGGCCGGGGGCGGATAGAGGCGTGCTCTTCTAAGAGAGGAAGACGGCCATGACAACGTGGTTACTGCGGCCTGCGGTCTCTGTTGTACTTGTGATTGTAGTGCAAGCCTGGCTGCTTCGATCTGCTCTCTGTCACCCGGAGGCTGAGCCGCATGATGCTGACAGCCGAGTTGAGCTTAACCTGACGGTTGAGATCCTCGAAGCCGTCCAGGCAGAATTGCTGGCGACAAATACCTGCAAGGGCGGGGAGGAGATCGACATCTGGATCAAGCATGCTGACCGCGAGCCGGGCGTAGTGGACCTGATCTACCGGGTTCCGAATGTCCTGCACATCTTCCGGGAGGCGTACATTCAGAAGGACAGGACTGTCATTCTCGCGGACAGCCTCGAGTTCGGGCAGTGGAACACCCGTTACTCGATACACCGCGTATCTCCGAACGAACTGGCCGAACTCGCTCACTACCCCACACACATCTCGTCAAGACTCGCGACGTCGCTCAATGAACGACAGGAGAAGCTGCATGCCTTGCGAGAGAAGCACAGGTATGATGCGCTGTGGCGACCTTGACTTGGGTTTAGTGCCAATCGCGACCGCGACTGGCCGAAGCTGCTAAGCACGGCGACCTGCGGGCAGCCGGCCGACCATAACGAAGACACCGGCCACAGCGGCACCGTTGCTGTTCCACAAGGTGAAGTATGGCTGTTGTGCAGTACTTGCTTGGCATCCTCTTGGGATCGGCAGGTGTGTGGGTGATCTGCGTGAACTGGCGTATCTTCTGGACGTGCCACGTCCGGAAGCGGCACTCCCCGTCCTGGCTTCCAATCCTTGGGGGATTGCTTGTCGGCATTGCGTTCGTGATATGGCCCAAGAACCCGGTTCGCTGGCTCGCGTGGGTGGCTTTTGTCTTGGATTGGGGGTCCGTTCCCGGCATCGGCTACTCGATCTATTGGCACCTCGCCCGGAGGCGATCGCTGTAGGCGGCGTTACAGGCCATCATCTTCCGCCATTGTCGCGGCCACACGCCAGCAACCGGCAACACCTGAGAGACGGCAGATGAAATGGATCCAGTCAACCGGTGGGCCGTTGATACTGATGGCCCGCGATCTGGTACCGCGGTGGCGTGGCTGTGACGGCGACTACGAGCGAGCCTGCGAGATAGAAGGCTGGCTCGGCGTGCTGGAAGTGGAAGGCGGCCAGGCGCTGGTGTTGAATGACGACCCCATGGAAACAGCGGCATTGGCCACGAAAGACTCGTTACTGATGGTGCGGTGGTGCTACGCCCAGAGTGAAGATGCCGTCCTGCGACATCTGGAACGAGCAAACGAGGTGGATTTTCCAGTGCCCGACCTAACTGTCGACTTCGGGAGTCGATCCGTGGTGCTTATTGATGCGTCGGCCTCGGGATCCGATCTGCAAGGCGAGAAAGTCCTGCGGCTCGAGCTGCCGGCGGCCAAGTGCGAGGTGCGCACCCTGGATTGGGAACCTGATGACGCGACGAACCTGATCCTGCACTCTCTCGTGCCCGCTGAGTAATTGCTGGTAACAAGGCATGGTCAGCCAGGCTACAGTCACGGACAGCGGCGATCGAAGAATGTGGCCTGGACGCCAGATGGACGCCCAATGACCTAGCAGCGCTCAGCCTGCGGCCGGCTTCGGCGGATAGCGCCGGCTGTATATCGCGATTTGCCAGCAGACTCTCACAAAGTTGACCGCGCCGAAACACGCAACACATCCGAGCGAGCAATAGAGCCCTCTGCCCATCGACACGCGCTGTTGCGCTATAAGGTCAGTCACCACTGGTAGAATGTGAGTGGCAATGACGCCCACTCCGACAGCGATGAACCCAATCGCCACCATCATGCAGAGCAGGAGGCTTGATGGAGGCTGAAACACTCCACCGCAAACATTACACCGCCTCCACGCTTTAATGACGAACACTATCTTCGGCTTTTCGCCCTTCCGGGCCAGCCGAGTGTCACTGCTTAGACAGGTCGGGCAGTGTGGGCACGTGTGTTTGGACATGGAAACCGCCTCCGATAGTCACCCGGCCGCGCCGCGCCCGGCACGCTCTGGTCGGATTAGCGTGCCGAGGCCATGGTTTTTAGCAGGGTTCGCCGTCAGCCTGCTCGCTGACCTCGGGTTTCTGCCAGCCACGATGGGCTACGAACATCGCCAGGAAGAACGCCGCCAGAACGGTCCCCACCATCACCCGCGTCGTACTCAGGGCAGTGAAGCCGCCGGTGAACGCGTCGTGCCACCGGGATCCAGCGACGAATATGACGCCTGCAACAACTAAGACCCAGACTATTCGAGAGTGCGTAAGACGCCATGCTGGGCCGGTCGCGGCCGCTCCGGTTACGCTACCGTCATCGCGGCAGTCTCGCGT
>JANQGB010000317.1 GCA_028277545.1 Phycisphaerae bacterium
TGTTGCGCATATCCTGAAGCAGGTCGTCGCCCGCGCGAGCCTCGTCAAGCCACGCCCGGCAATCAGCGCAGGCGGCCACATGAGCGCGCACCTCGGCGGAGTCGCCCGTGGACTCGTCGCCCAGCGCATAGCCTGCCAACTGGTCTTCTGTCGGACAACCACTCATACGCAGTCCTGACGCGGGCCGCAGCTACCTGTCCACGCGCCTATGGAGATGCCGCCATTTCAGCGCTCTCGTCTGGCTCCGCCGGGTGCCATCGTCGGCCTGCCAGGTATTGGCCGAAAGACCGGGCCACCTTTCACCGGTTGAGTATTTTGTGCCTGATCCGGGTTTCGCGGTGGTGTCAGCCTGACTGCCTACCAGACGTCTTCCATCTGCGGTACAAGCGCCCCGATACGTTTCATGACGCGGTGTTTGACTATGAACACGGCGTTGGCCGTCATATTCAGGTGCTCGGCGACCTGCTGGGCAGTCCACCCCTGCCAGGCGAACAGTTCGAAGGCCGCTAACGACTTGGCGTCGAACTCTCGGCGTACTTCTGCCAAACACTGGCGCAGAACAGCTTCGCGCCACTGCCTGTCCCACAACTGTTCCATCTCATTGTCGTCAGGCAGGCGGGCGAAGAAGTCGGTCTGTCCGCCTTCCTCAGCAACCTGCACTTCCTGCTTCGCCCGACGTTTCATGGCGTTACGGATCTGGTTGCGGGCGATGCCGAACAGCCATTCGCGCAGTCGGCCGCGACCACGGTCATACTTGCCCTGCTGATAGGCGTCACAGAAGGTAATCAAGGTCTGTTGGGCGGCGTCCTGGGCGTCGGCGTCCCTCAGGCCCAACCGGCCTGCGTAGCGCTCGATCATTGGCCGGTACCGCTCGACGAATGACTGCCAGACCGTACGATTTCCCGCCTGGCGCAGGCCTTCCAGCAGCTTCGTATTCGTGACCGTGTTGAACGTGGTTGAAGCCGGACGATCCGACATATACGACGCCTCAAGACTGACAGGTTGCTGATCAGCACGCCCCGAACGTATGAGAGTGTAGATAACTGTCCGGTGAATGGCCACGCCCGGCTGCGAACCGTCTCTACCACGACCAGACCAGTTGGATGCCGTAGATCACCTTGTCGTAGGTGAATGGATGGAGCAGGTCTCGGGTGGTGACGTTGGAGTCGGCTTCCGTCCAGTTGACAATGGCGTGGAGCACCAACTCGCCGTCGTCCGGGTCCGACAGCAGGGTCTGTGACGCCATGAAGCTCAGCGTGGTAATCAGGTCGGAACGGCCGTCGCGGTCACGATCGTTGCGGCTGCCGTTCCAGTGGCTGGCGTGTTCCCAGTTGGCCTGAAACCGAAAGACCAACTCCTTGTCCGGCAGCAACAGGTACTCGTCAGGCTTGGCCGGGTTGATTAGAGGGACCCCCAGCCCCAGGTGAAAGTCGTGCACGTAGCGATCGTACTCGCTGCCGTCGGCAAGGTACGACGAGAAGGTGTAGCCCACCAGGAAATCACAGGCCCACTCGCTCCGAGGCATCTGGCGCAGGGAGAAGGCCTGCTGCACGCCGACTCGATGTACCACGGCGTCCTGATCGAACTCTGGATCGACGTCGTAGAAAAACTCCTGAGCCGCGAATGCGTAGTGGATCGTAGTGTAAGTTGGCCGGAAGCGAGCTGTCGAAGGCTTGGGGCGAAAGGTCAAACTGGCGGTCAGGGTATGCGTGGACAAGAAGGCGTCATTGCCCAACAGTTCCATGTCGTAGTCGTACCGCCCCGCCAGCTCCCACCTGTCGCCCAGGTAGCGGGTGTAGCGCAGATAGGAGCCATAGCCCTGGTAGTTGAACTGTTCCACGCTGAAGTGCCAGGCGGTGCGTATTCGCGTTCCCGCGGTGAGCGCTTGGCGCTGATCGGCGATGGGTGCCAGGTCGAGTCTCAGTCCCAGTCCGTACCTCATGTCGCCGCGACCGGCCGGCGTGTCGAGCGTGCCGACGTCGCCCAGATAGCTGACGTTCGAGTCGTAGGCCATACCCAGGTTGAAGGACACGTTGAAGACCTGCCGGCGGGCGCCGGCACGCACCTGGCGGATCCGGGCGAGGAGGTCCGGGGCCGGGTTACCCAGATCGTGCAGGATGTCTGCCGCGGTGTCGAGGGCGTTCATGGCCGCGTACGGACTGCGCAGTTGCAGCCAGGCGCATCCTCGATAGAACCATAGCCAGGGGTTGCGAGGCTCTTTCGCCTCGACAGCGTCCAGCAGTTCCAGTGCGGCACGCGGGTGGCCCTCTTGAAGTATGACCGCCGCGGATTCCAGCGCGTCGCGAACTTCCGCCGTCCGGTCCGTGAGGTCGTGCTGCCCGAGGCATCGCGGGGCGGCCAGCCACGCTGGTGTGAGGCAGATGCAGACGATCAAGCCCAGCGCGCCGCCACATCGCCCCCATTTCCCCACGCACATGCGCGCCGCGCTGCTATACACATTGCTTCTCCGCCTGTCACCTCGGCCCCGCCTATTGGACTGGGTAAGCCAGCCGGGTACAACCAAAATGCGCAGCAGCCCAACGCCTGGCCGCTGCGGCGCCAGGGTTGCGACCAACATCGAACGACGCCCGACCCGCTCTACCAGTCAAACCGCCGTAGGCTGACTGTCCAGGCATACTACGTCCCCGCCGGGAGGTACGAAATCGATCTTCTCTTCAACGCGCTGGACACGGATGAGGTCGGCAACCGCGTTTTCGTTGTACGGCTTGAGGACACGGCCAGGCAGGCAGCCAAATTTGACCTGGCGAAGCAAAACGAGGCAAAGAGGGCAAGCTCGCGCCCCTGGCGTGGAAGCATCGAACGGTGCCGGCGTCCGTGTGGGTCTCGAAGCTGGTAGCGGCGACGCTGTTCTCAGTGCGATAGGGCTGTCGCGGTAAGCCAGGGGCACGTCAGCGTCCTGACAGGGCCACGTTCGTTCCACGGGCCGTGCGTCGGGGCAATCAGCTCAGGGAGTCATTGCCCTGCAGGCCCGGTCAGCAAGCCGGGCGAGTGCGACGGCCGCCCATCATGCAGACCTGCCCCTGCCGGCGCGGCGGACAGCGGCAAGTCATGACTTTCCCGCGGTGCCGGCTTGGCCTTGGGCCGGCTGCGCGTTACGCTCCCCGCTCGGCCGTTGGCTTTGACCCGTGCATTATTGGGAGGTCGCAACCATGTCTGATGCCCCGGACTTCAACCAGGCCATATTCGTGCTCAAATACAACCTGCGCCGCTACCGCCGGCGGATCACGCTCATCGTGCTGGCGCTGGTCGTGCTGGTGGGGCTCAACACGGTGTTCTACTCCGTGGACACCGAGGA
>JANQGB010000475.1 GCA_028277545.1 Phycisphaerae bacterium
AGTCCATCGCCGTCGCCTCCCTGCGAACTCGCGCTTCCGATTACTGCCAAACATCATGGCATGATCCGTGCCGACTAAATCGACAAGCCCTGCGCAGCAGGGGTGGGGAATACCAGGACGTGTGGCTCGGTCTGTGGCCCGGAACGTATTCGCTGGGTGCCCAACCCAGCGCAGCAGGGGTGGGCAACCCGCCACCCCGCCGCGGGCGCTCATCCGCCCGCCTTGACGGCCCGAATGGCCAGCAGCATCGGCCACCCCAGGTACTTGTCTGCCCGCGGCGCCACACTGGCGGTCTGCTCGTCGGCGACCCGCTCGACGATCTCGACTGGCTGCAACCCGCTTTTCAATACTGCCATCAGGTAATCCGAGAAGCTGTGCTCGAAAGCAGCCACCCAGACCTTCTCGCCCGTGTCGGGATCCAGGAATCTGGCCGTCACGCCGGCCAGGTTCATGGCGGGGTGCAGCACGGTGAAGACGGCCGTCCCGCCCGGCGCCAGTACTCGATGGAAGTCGCTGAAGACCTCTTCGAGCTGCTCGACGTGGTCGGCTACCAGGGCGAAAAGCACGTATCGGCAACTCGAGTCGCGCAGCGGCAGCGGTTCGGGCAGGGCGTGACGGCAGAACTGGACGCGACCGCCGGCGGCCTTGGCCCAGGCCCGGCTCATCATGCCGGCGGAGAAGTCAAACGCCACCACCTGAGCCCCCGCCTCCGCCAGCCAGCGGGTGTGCCGCCCCGTTCCGCAGCCAACGTCAGCCACCCTTTGCCCAGAAACGTCGCCCAGCCAGGAGTGCACCACAGGCTCTTCCAGTACGAACAAGGGGTTGCCATCGGTGTCATAGACCTCCGACCACCGGTCGTAACCCTGCTGAACCGGAATGTGGGCGGGCTGGGACATCGTCATTCTGCCTGCAGCGGCGCGCGTCCGCGGCTGACCGGAAGCTACAACCCCGCCCGGGGCACTGCAACCGTCGCCGGCCGATTCTGCCGATAATAGGTGGAGAATATGTCCACCGTGCAGTTGACGGAGCGAACCGCCGATCGTCCGGGTTGCGCCTCACCGGCCTCCGCGCCACTGCGCGTAGAGCGATTGGCGGCGGATAGCCACGAATTATGGGACGCGTTCGTCGCCTCGCAGCCGGCCGGAAGCACATTCCACACCAGCGCCTGGCTGGAGTCGGTCGCCACGGCGTTCGGGCACGATGTGCTCTACCTGGCGGCCCTGCGCGGTGAGCGGATCGTTGGCGTGCTGCCGCTGGCCTGCGTGCGGAGTCTGCTGGCCCGGACCATGCTGGTCAGCGTGCCGTACGCCATCTACGGCGGCGTGGTTGCGAACGACGCCGAGGCGCCTGACGCCCTGCTGGCGGAGGCCCGGCGGCAGGCAGCGCGCCTCGGCGCGGGCTGTATCGACCTGCGCTCGGAGCAGGCCGCGTTCCCCGACGTGACAGGCGTGGACCGTTACGTGACCTTCAAGCGCGAGCTTCCCCAGGCGCCCGGCGATGTGCTGGGCTGGCTGCCGCGCAAGGCCCGGGCAGCGGCTCGTAACGCCAGCAGCAAGCACGGACTAACCGTCCGGTTCGGCGACGAACAGTTACCCGAAGTCTGGCGCCTCTACGCCGAGAGCATGCGACGGCTGGCGTCCCTGAACTACCCCTACCGCTTCT
>JANQGB010000501.1 GCA_028277545.1 Phycisphaerae bacterium
TCAGGCACAGGTGAGATGACGTATAGAAAGATCAACAGGACTGGCTGGGTTTGACGGCGCTCACGCCTGGCCGGGTTTCAGGCGCCTCCTGACAGTGGAGTGAATGTGGAACGAACCGTCTGCCCAGGATTTGCAGCGCCTGCCCCGTCTATACGAGACAGATCACCTGCCGCCAGCCGAGAAGATCATCCAGGAGCACTTCTTTCTCGGCAGCTGTGACTGGTACATGTCTGAATACGATCCGGATGACCGCGTCTTCTTCGGTTATGCCATTCTCAACGACGATTTCCAGAACTCGGAGTGGGGATATGTCAGTTTCGATGAGCTGCGTTCGGTGCGCGTACGAGGTATCGAGGTTGATCGCGATCTTCACTGGAAGGTACGGAAGGCATCGGAAGTAGAACGAATTGTACGAGGAGGAGGCGTGTAGCCCGCAAGACCGATGGCCATCGAATCGTTTGACTCGTTTGACGAAATGATGAGGCGGATGCGGGGGCGAATGGGCGAAGCCGACGCCCGCGTCCAGCCTTGGCAGGCGGCGATCAAGCCGGGTGACTGCATCAGGAAGGCAACCCCGTACGGATTCTCGGTTTACGCCGAGGTTCTTGAGGATCCGGAACCGCGTCAGGAAGAAACCACGCACTATCGGTTCTGTCGCTGCTACGGTTGCCCTATACTGACGTTCATTATCTCGCGTTCATCATCATTAGGGCACTCAGAGAGTTGCCCTGGCTTATGGTGTTCCCAGCGTGACCCGAAGTAACGTCATTATCTGGTTCGTAGTAGCCGACCGCATTACCCAGCCGATCTGCCTCCGTTGTTTCGCTCCATCGTTCTCAGTCTTGCCGACTAGGAGACCGTCCGAGTAAGGCTCACGCACGAGCCGATCTTCGTTGTTCTGGGTTGGTGACGGGCGGGCGCAGTGAGCTGACAGGTGACGGCTTCGCCCGACACCACCTGGAGACAGGCCTGCATACCTTCGTTCTGGGCTTCGATCGGGCCGGGTTGTCCCTTTTCATGTCGCGGTCCACAGTTTTCGCAGATTGTGCGCCATGCACACCAAGCGCCACTCGCTACGTATCTGGTCGATGCCATTCAGAAGGAACTGCCTGAAGCCCAGGCCGCGCTTGATCTGACCGAACACCGGTTCGGTGATCCATTTACGTTCAGCATAGGTCTCACGGCCTTTCTTCGTTCGAAGCTTGCGAGACATGCGCTCCTTCACGGTTAGTCCATTCGGCGGACGACCACGAGGATGCGGCGGCACCTGCTCGTTGTGTTTCAGGCGGCCCGTCGCGATGTGACCGTCGATGCCTTGGCCTTCGAGCCAAGTCACGTTGTCTTCACTGAAGTACCCGTTGTCCGCAGTAAACTTGTCCATCCGCCGACCGCGGCCGATGTTCTTCTTGGCCTGCTTCACCATCGGCTGCAACTGCTTCTTGTCGTTGGGCTGGTTCGTTACATCCGCAGCGACGACAACCTGGTCCTCCCGATCCACCGCCGCCTGGGCATTGCCGCACTGATCGAAGCCCTTGTTGTTGGCCTTCATGATCGAGGTTTCGGGATCAGTGAAGTTGTATTGCTTCTTGTCGTGCGGAACCTCCTTCACATCCTTCCGCCGGCGACCAGGACGGGACCTGCCGCCTGACCTGCGATCTTCGTCCTGGCGGTGCTTGCGTTCCGCCTCAGCAGCCGCTTGAGCCTCCCTTTCAAGGGCTTTGCGAGCCTCGCGAATCTTCCGTAGTCGGTCCTGGCGACGCGACAGCTCCTCGGGCCACTCGTCACCGCGACGATCCTGGCCGTAACGCTCATCCTCTGCGGCGTCCGCTGCTTCGGCGCGATTCAATAGACCGCGGATCTCCTTCCGCAGACGCTTCTCCTCCTCCTTCATCCGCCCGTAGCTCATCGCCTTGTGCCGCGACGCGTTGGCCTTGATCTTCGTCCCGTCCAGCGATACGTGACCCAGCTTCACCAGCCCCGCCTTCTGGCACAACCGAAGCACTTGCACAAATAAACCTTCCAACTCCGACAGGTGCAGTTTGCGGAAATCGCTGATGGTCCGGAAGTTGGGGGCGTCATCGTGTACGATCACCCGGTAGGCCGCATCCCGTTCGCAACGCTTCATGATCCGACGGGAACTGAACACGCCCTGCGTATAGCTGTACAGCAGCAGAGTGACCATCATCCGCGGATGATACGGCGGAAAACCCCGGCCATCCCCACTCTCGTACTTCCCCAGGATCGCCTTCAGATTCAGATCACGCACCGTATCCAGCACGAAATAGACCAAGTCGTTCTCCGGAAGCCAGTCCGAAGGCGACGGCGGCAGCAAATACGCCTGATCCGGGTCCCAGCAGCGGTAGGTCTTGCTCATCCCTGAGCCCTCGAAATGAACGCATCTTCCATGAACAACGAAGCCAGCATAACATACCTGTCAAGAGCCGTTACTCGGACGGTCTCCTAGGTTACCCGACTGGTCTCTGATTTCCTCCATTTCAGACGCTCCAAAAGAGTGTCAGGAGGCGCCTGAGACCCCGCGAACCGCGCGACGCTCGCCACCTTTGCTGATCTGGGCTACATGGCGAACGTCCGGCAGGTCGAGCAGGTGTACGGCGCGACGGCCACCAGCCAAGGCGGCCAAGCCTGGATAACGGTGGCCTCAACTGTCAGGACGCGCCTGCTGACACATGTGCATCTTTTTTCCTCCTCTGGTTCGGGCGGACAGCTGCTCGCAAGTGCGACGCCGGCGCTGACTCGCCCGCAGACGCTGATGTTGTGGGCATACGTCCACTGCGTCCGCAGTCTGTATCGGCCGTCTTCAATCCCGAACCAAATCCGCGGCGGTATTGAGTCGACATCCGCCATGCCCCAGCACGGGCAGCCCCGTAGGTTCAAAGACCAGGTGGGCCAGTTGATGTCTATCGGGCAGTGAAACCACGCTGGAATGCAGCGAAGTCTGCCAAATCGACATCGTGGTCGTGATTGGCATCCAGCATACACAGACACGAATCATCAGCCGCCGCACCGGGGCCACTCATGCAGCCCGCGAAGACTGCGTAGTCGTTCAGATCAACGACACCATTGCCATCATCATCGCCGAAGAGGTCACACGCATCCAGAATGCCGCTGCCGTTGCAGTCGGCAATGCTGGCCAGGTCCATCAAGAAGATGTGCGGATCCCCAGGTGGGTCGTCCGCGTCCCACCTGCCTACGATCTGCCCTGCGTCGTTGATGTCCCAAGCGACTTTGAGCGTTCGACACGTTGCCACAGACGCGAATGCCGGGTGATCATTAAGGTCGGTCATGCCCGTCGGCAAGCCGTATGCCGGCTCCAACAACCACATGGCGGCACGGCCGGCGGACTCGCCAACAACACACCCCGCGTCGTTGATGCCGTATGCCACGTTTGCAAAGTCGCGGCCCTTGCTAGTCGGAAGCGGGGTCGGCTCGAAGGGACGTGGTACCTCCAAACCTTGTTGCTGCCTCCGCCACGCCATCGCGGTGTCTCCCTCGCGGCCGACCACATCGCCGTCTTCATTGATCCCATGCGCCGCGCTGGACGCTCCCACGGTGCCCAGATCCGTGATAGTCCAGCTCACGGCTTGTCCACCGTACTCCCAGACCACGGCGTGTTGTTCGCTGCCGACTGTCTCAGACCATCCGGCAATCTGGCCGCTGTTATTGATGGCCCAGGCCTGAGTCCTATCTCCACCAAGTGAAGGGAGGCTCACTACGGCCCAGGGTTCGCCAGCCCCCTCGTATTGCCAGACAACCGCATGATGTTCGCTTTGACCGGCGCCCGTGTAGCCAATGACCTGTCCAAAGTCGTTGATGCCGCGTGCCACTGAATAGGGTTCATCGCCTGCCAGCTCGTGGATCCCAGGATCCAGCTCGAAGTCGCCTTGAGGGAGCCAGATGAAGGCGTTGGTGTTCCCATCGCCATCTGCGGACGCGCCGACAATTTGGCCGGCTTCATTAACGTCATAGGAGCGGCTCCACGCCCCCCCCAGCGTTCCGAGGTTGGCCAAGCCGGACTCGTGGCCATAGTGCGGCTGAACCAAGTAAAGGAACGCCTGGCTCTCGCCCTCGCTCTCCACCCCAACGGCCAGTTGTGTCAGACTGTTGATACGTGACATCGGTTCGATCGTGTCAGAGGTCTCCCCCATGTCGGTCACCAGACTCCAGGTCCGAGGAACCGCCCACCGTCGGAGGAGCCAGTGGTTTGGGTCGAACTCGATCCACAAGGGTGGGAGACACTGTGTAGAGAGCCAAATCTCTTCTAACACGTCGTCGTTCCAGACCGTGTGACGCTCCACGCAGCCCTGGCGTCCGTGTAGGTATATATCGATCGGCGTCACAAAAAGCGGGTCGGACGAATACCACATCTGCTGTGTTTGTCGGACGCGGACGCCGACCGCGCCACTGTCGACTTTCTGCGCATAGCGGTACGCCGGTGCACCACCGTGATAGATCCACTGATCGAAGAACCACCCGAGACTATTGCGGTATTCCTCTGGCCAATCGTCCCATAGCTCTTCTTCGTCACAGATCTCCTCGGCAGCGGTCTGGAAATCCGTCGTCGTTGCATAACCGTCAGCGGCTGTATTGTCCTTGTATCTGCGGAGTATCTTGAAGATGTTCGGCGTGGTAATCTCCAGTTCTTCGTTGCAGTAGACCGGATCGACCAAGTGCCGCAACATGTGCAAGACTCGCGGGGCTTTCTGATAGAGGAGCCGAAACGTCGGGATGTGACTGCAGGTGACGTCCCGGGGATCGTCCTCGGTCACAGTCTCAACATAGACGCGTTCGCTTAGCGCACTCTGCCCAGGCCAGTGCGCCGAACGGACATATCGTCGCAGCGCCTGGATCGGTGTGTTGAACAGCCGGTATGGCATCCGATTGCTGTCGTACTGGTTCTCCACCCAGAACGTCTCGGCGAAGGATGCAAATCCCTCATTAAGCCAAAGATCGTTCCAGTTGGCGCACGTAATGAGATCGCCCCACCATGAATGCGCGAGCTCGTGACTCATCTTCCAATCGACGTCCGGGAACATGCGAGCATAGATCCTGCCTGCGAACCACTCGTTGGTTACACCGGTGGCCGTCTGATGTTCCATGCCTCCATGTTCACCCCACTGGTACACAGCGTACTTCTCATTGGCGAACGGATACGGCCCGAAGCGTATCTCATTATCGTCGGGGTCATCGTCGCCCGTGAACAAGTCCAGCATCTCCGTTACAATAGACCACTTCTCGACCTTCGTGGGCGGGTGGGGCTCGCCAGAGTCGTCGTAGGCCTTGATGGTGCGCCCCCATGCGTCGGTCTCGTCCTCCGGCCACACGTATAGCTCAATCGGAACTCCGTTGTGAACAAACGCCTCTGTGTGATAATTCGTGACGGCGACGCAGAAGAGATATGCCGGAGTATCGTACTCGGTCCGCCAATGGTATACAATCCCATCTTCCGTAACCTCATCAGGCAGCACATGAACGCCGTTAGAGACAGCGATCAAACCTGGAACGTCTCGGGGAACTGTGACGTAGAAGTCGGCTGTAGCTTCATCGCTATTGGAGTTATGACTCTCGTCCTTGACCGGGATCCAGCGATAGGCATACCACGGCGAGACACTCGTCACCACGATCGGCGCTCCGTCTGCGCCCTCTCCATGCGTCTCGAAGTGCATGCCGCCCTCGTGCTCTGCGGGCACTTGCGGATAACCCTCGTAATCCACGCGAAGATAGAACTGTTCACTGGCGTACGTGTTATCAAGCTCGACGACGACGGTGACCCAATCGGCCAGGTACTCCCAGGTGAGCTCGGTCCATGGATCGTCTCCAGTAGGACTGATCGAGACGACAGGAGAATCGTCGAGAACTGAATCGAATCGGAAGCAAAATGTGTCAACGGGAGTCGTCCCGCACTGTATCGTCATGATATTCGAGCCGCGGATCTTCCCATAGTCAGGATCGTTTTCGTCCAAGCTGAGAAACGTGAGGTGCAACTCGTAGTGTAGGAGGTCCGTAACGCCCGCCCTCGCAAGGACACGTCCATCCTCGCCATCGTCACCAGGATCTCCAGGCGCTCCCCGGTGGGGGCCACAACTCGTGCCGACGTCAGATTCTCCGCCGCCACCAGCGCTACACCCGCCAAGTGCACCCTCTTCGTAGTATTGACCTGTTCTCGACGGGTAATCCAGATTATCGCAGAGGAGTCCGCCGGGCGGGCTACCTTCACCGCCTCTCCCGCCGAGAGCATGGATGTCTCCCCAGCCTAGTAGCTCGACAGAGTAAATCTCCACGGTGCCGCCGTCTCCACCGTCTCCGCCGGCACCGCCACCTCCCTCTCCACTCGCTTGGTCAGTGTCTAGAAGCCAGCAGGTGTAGCTCTTGTACAGACCCGCCTCTCCTGACTGGCCGTCGTCACCATCGTCTCCGCCCGCGTGGATAATGCCCTCGCTGTTATCCAGAGCCCATGCATAGATGATGACGTGCCCGCCCCCGTCGCCGCCTCGCCCGCCGTCGCCTCCTTCTCCTCCGTCAGTGCGCCCAACGACCGGGCACAGGCTGTTCCAAGCAGATCCGCCTCCTCCTCCACCTCCGCCCCCGTCACCTCCGTCACCTGCGAGGGAGTCGGACGATGGCGCCCCAGAGTCTCCGCAGTCGCCCTGCTCCGGCTCGAATACAACCAGATGCGGATAGATGCCCAGGCCACCCTGCCCACCGGTACCTCCGTCACCTCCAGTGCCACCGGAAGAGGAGTCTCTGATGGTGCCGAGGTTGGTGAGCGTCCCACAGACCCGCAGCGTGCGCCCGCGCGTATCGAGGATGGCGCCCTCGCCGACCGTGAAGTTCCGGTAGTTCTTGTTGGGCGGCAATTCGTAGTAAGTGTGGTGGTGAACCTCGTAGTCGCCGTCCGAGCCGTCACCATACTCGACATCCGACACCCCACCGTCGCAACCCATTGGTGGGTCGGTGTCGGCAAACGCTGGGGCAAGGCCGCAGACCAGGCAGGTGACAGATGCTTGCAATAGCGTGCTTGTGCCGCTTGCAGCTTTCATGATGGTATCCTCCCAGCTTGTTTAGGCGCTCAAACTTCAGATCCGGCTTCCTCCTATGCAGAGGCTAGGTTCGCGGTCCGCGTAGTAGTACGCTGGCAGCGCGTGTCATCTTGCACTGGTGCCGCGATTTCGACTCGCGCGATGCTCGGTGGCCCGGCAATCGGCTGGGACTGCGCAGATCTTCTTACCTGAAGGAGCCCTGGCAAAACATGTGCTGCCAGGAACGGAACTCGCGCCGCGCTGTTCAGCGGTAGTCGTCCGCCTGTTTACGAGATGTCGTTCCTTTCACCGTACGAGGTGCTCATTTATCGGACGTTGTCTAATCATCTTATCCAGGCGACTCGCTCGAATCAAGCGAATACGGCCGATCGCGCGTGACCCTTCCCTCCGCGCGCTGCCTCCGTGGGGGCCTGACACGCGGGGTGCGCTTGTCCCACTGCATGAGGAGGGCTCCCGCGTGAACGGCTCTCTCCGTAGCTGTTGCGCCCGCTCGAAGTCTATAACTCTTCAGGCGATTGCAGGGGTTGGGGCGTCCGCCTACAGTAATAGTTTACTTGCGCCCCGGGCTGCGCTCTGGCGTTGGGGAAGCATACGGCCACGGAAGGCCAACTCGATCTCTGCCCAATGGCTGATCGCGGCAGCGGCACACGGCAAACTGGACGAGTTGCTTGCCCGGCAACTCTACCAGCACGGACCGGAAGTGGTCACTCTGGCGCTAGTTGCCACCGGTAAGCCTCGTTGCCGCCTCTACACCTTAGATTGAACGTGAAGTCCAATCTGCGACACGGCGGCCTCTGGCTGCTAGGCGGCGGCTGTTCTTAGTCAGCTCGGTGATACTTGAATCGACTGGCTGCCCTACGCTGCTCTGTGCCACCACATCGCCGCGCTAGGGGTAGTCCGTTCCGACTTTAAGGCCCTTTGGCCAGCCGCAGCCCGGGCGACGAATTGGAAACCGCCCCTGCTAGTGCCGCTTTCGTTCAGAGAGTTGCGTCTCTGTAACTGCTGTCAACGCAGAGGGCTGCGCGACAGGGTTATCCACGATATGTAGGGTCTCCACGTCTTGAAGATTGCCATGTCATCCGACGCGGATACCCAGAATGAGCAAGGTGCGGGCACGGACGCCCACTCCCGGCGAACGTCGTAAACTACAGACCATGAAACGTCAATGCACCAATGCCGTCAATAGCCGACACGCCAGAATCTTCCTGCTGAGCTGCGGTGGCTGGCAGATCAGGCTCGCGTCTGGTTCTACTTCAATGAGCGCGTCGACGGTTACGTTGCGCCCGAGGCCGCGGAGAAGGTGATGCGTAAAGAAACAAGGGATCTCACGGCGAAGCGTTGGGCTGAGCTGTGAATCTTCAATCCGGGCCCTGCTGCCGCTGAACGTGTCGACTTCAGAGTCAAGGTCGGCAAAGGGAGCGGTATTTTCTTGAATGCGTACGAGACCTCTGCGGCACTGCCAATTCCGGGGATGGGGAGCGTCGAACGTCATACGTCCAGGGGTGATGCGGGAGGACCTGCCTCGGAGGACAGTTCCAACCGATCCTAATGAGGAGCCGGCACCGCGTCCCGCTTGGGACCGATGCCTCCGGGGACGACTCTCCACTGTGTTATGGGCTATCAGGGCGAAAGCGATCCCGAGGCAGCGGTGACAGTGGACTCTGTTCCCGCTGTAAGGGTATTCTGAAAGGAGGACCTCAACAAGCGGAGTAAAGAATCAGGCATCAGGCTATTAGTGAGGCGCGGCCAGATCAGTCTGGTCGACATCACAACGGGGAGATACGTGCCATGAATCGTTTCTGGAGCCTGCTGAAGCAGCACGGACTTGACGCCGCAGTCGCATTAACACTCGTTCTGACGCTCATCACAGGCGTTGCCAGGTTCTCGCGGCTGCAAACCACTGTCGAGATCATCAAGAACCGGGCAGACAAAGTCCCACACATCGAAGCCGCCGTGGCTGCAAATAAGCAACAAGCCAGCAAGGTACCGGGTCTGGATGCGAGCGTCACAATGCTCACTAACGAAGCTAGTGGTTTCAGGAGCGCTCGCGACGCCTTGCTTAGTGAGATCGAGGCTAAGCTCGAAGAACTGCGAGCATATTCGCCAGGTGTGAAAGTGGGCACGATTGTACCTTATGCTGGAGCCATCACCCATCATGGCAAGGAGATGCCAGGTGGTGAGCCAGACGGGTGGCTACTCTGCGATGGCCGAGAGGTGCCTCGTGAGGGCCAATATCAAACACTTCGAGAACTTCTCCGGCATTCGGGCCTGACCAACAAAGAGAAGCAAGTATTCCTGCCCGATTTGCGTGGCAGGTTTCCGCGAGGACTTGATGATCCGGACGGACAAGAAGGAAGTTGGCCCCCACGTGGCCTCGACAACGGGGGCCGGTATCGTGAGATTGACAGGAAAAGGGTTGAGCTTGCAGACGGTAACGTGGTGTGCTCGTATCAGGATGATCTCACGAGTAGTCACGGCCTAGAGGTTGACCCACAGGGCGGGAAGCATCATCACAGCATCAATCAGAGTCTAACCGCACAAGACCTCGGCGATGAACAGAGATTCACTACGGGGGGAGGGAACTTCTACCAACTCCCCAACGAGGAACTAATAGTGTCGGACGCGAAGTCTGCGCACAATCACACTCTGACGGGCGGCGAGGAAACTCGCCCAACGAATGTCGCCGTCAACTGG
>JANQGB010000522.1 GCA_028277545.1 Phycisphaerae bacterium
CGATCGAAGCACGGGCCGCCTCGACTTGTCGTCGGCGCGCATCGCCCTGCTGGCCGGCGGCAATCCGCAGACGGCACAGCGCTGCCCATAACGTGTTCACGCAGCCCGGACCGCCGCCCATGTAGGACTCGTTCTCGAAGCGCAGGATGGCCTTGCCGCCGTGAACATCCACGGAGATCCGCTCGGCCAGCGATGTCATCATTTGCACCGCCATGCGCTGGGAGTTGGCGTCCTGCAGATCGAGCACGTCCCACGGTTCGATCAGCCCCAGGCAGGACGAGTCCACGGTGTTGTCGAGTTGGCCGTCGGGATCGACGCGGCGGGCCCAGCAGTGCCGCTCCGAATCCCAGAATCGATCGAAGAGCACGGCGTGCAAGCGGTCCAGATCCAGCGCCGGCGTATCAAAAGCCCGCTGCCCCTCGCGGAGAGCGGCAATCACCGCCGCCTGGGTGTAGGCGAACGAGCCCCAGCAGCACTCCCACAGGTCAGCCGACTGCCGATGCAGAAAGTCCTCACCGACGTGGCGAATGATGGCCTCGGCGGCCCGGTGAGCCGACGGGCCGAATCGCTTGACAAACGCGGAGCGATTCTTGCCGAGCATGTCGGCGAACAGCCCTGCGGCATGCAACACGGCGCAGGTCTGGTCCAGTTGAATCTCGTGCTCCCGGACGCACCAGGAGGGCGCCTCGTCGCAGTTGGTCCAATACCGCTGGAACCAGTGCCCGTCCTCCAGTTGGGTCTTGATGCACCAGTCGAAGAACGCCTCCGCCATCTCTGGAAAGCCCAGTCGGGCCGCGGTCATGCAACTGACCGCCGCATCCCGCGGCCAGCAATAGCCATACCCACCCGAATAGGCGTAGTACGGATCAAACTCGGGGGCCGCAATGAAAGTGCCGGCCTGCTTGTCAAACAGATCGTGCAGCACCAGCACGGCGCGGTTGTAGGCCGGCCGCAGATCGGTCACTTCGCAAGTGACCGCCTTTGACAGGATCGAGTGGCAACGCTCGGTGGCCCGCTGCTTGTGCTGCTCGAAGGGAATCGCCGCCAGCCTGAGGGCGTCGTCGCTGGCCTCGGCCCGCCTGCGGGCACCAGCCAGAACCAGCGTTGTCTCCCAGCTTCGCGCCTGGCCGCCATCGATGGACACGGCGAAGTCAACGTCACCCATGCACTGGTCGTTGCCGCCCAGGTGTCCTGACTCGACTGCGTCCTTGGTAGCCGACGAGCCGCCGGGATGCACCGTACCCATCTGGAATTCATAGGGGCGGCTGACCGCCAGCGCCAGGATGATGTCGCGGAACTGCTGGACGATGGTCTTGCTGTCCGGCAGGTAGTGTACGGCGTTCCGCCGGTCCACGTCACCCAGCGACAGGTTGAGGTATTGAGCCACCGTCACCCGCGGGGCGTCCTCGCCGCGGTTCACCGCTATGCGGCGCGTCAGGGCCCGCTCCTCGGGCGGCAGCAGGTCCGTCGTCTCTATGGTGAGGTCGTACCGGTGATTACGTAGTGTCGTCACCAGGATGTTGGTGTCGCCCTCGAACGCCTGGGATCGCTCCCATTCGTCGCCGAAGCACCATAGAAAGTGGGGGCCCGCCTGGTCATGCACGAACACGCCGTGCATGCCCACC
The DNA here is from genome assembly GCA_028277545.1 of Phycisphaerae bacterium. Lineage (GTDB taxonomy): Bacteria > Planctomycetota > Phycisphaerae > UBA1845 > UBA1845 > JANQGB01. Next base: position 1,626 of record JANQGB010000522.1, read on the forward strand.
CGGACATTCTGGGCGAAGTCCAGGTGAGGATAGAAGAAGGCCATGATCTCGCCGGCAGAGCCGAAGGTGGCCAGTGACAGCGAGTTTCCCGTCGCGGCGGTCGGCAGGAACACTACCCGCTCCTTTCTGTTGGCTTACATTAGATCCTTGCGCGATCTGAACCGGCGCAGATCACATGGTGTGGCGCCGGCGGCCGGCAGGTAGCACTCCCTGAAGTAATCCAGGACCATCCGGTCGGCGTTGAAACGAGACCCCAGGCTGACCAGCGCCCAGCGGATACGCTCGACCCACTCACGGGGGATGCCCTTGTCGTCCCGGTCGAAGAACATGGGCAGGACTTCGCGCTCCAGCGTGTCGTAGAGACACTGCGAGTCTCGGCGGGTCTGCTCCTCGACATCGGGATGGGTCCCCCCGTAACCGATGGCGAAGCCGTTGTGGCCGTCGTAGGCCTCCGCCCACCAGCCATCCAGGATGGACAGGTTCAAACCGCCGTTGAGCAGTACCTTCTCGCCGCTGGTGCCGCTGGCCTCCAGCGGGCGAACCGGGTTGTTCAGCCAGACGTCAACACCCTGCACCAAGTGCCGGCCTACCCCGATGTCGTAGTCCTCGACGAAGGCCAGGCGCCCCTTGAAGCGCGGGTCGCGGGCCAGTTGGAAGATGCGCTGGATGGTGCGCTTGCCCTGGTCGTTGGCTGGGTGAGCCTTACCGGCAAAAATGAACTGCACCGGCCGATCCTTGTCACCCATGATCTTCAAGAGTCGATCGACGTCGCTGAAGATCAGGTCGCCGCGCTTGTAGCCCGCGAACCGGCGGGCGAACCCGATGGTCAGGGCGCGGGGGTCGAGCAGCGTCTCGGCTTCGGCCACGACCTCGGCCGGCTCGCCACGACGTTGGCACTGCAGCGCGTGGCGCCGGCGCACGAAGTCGATCAAGGTGTCCTTGAGTTGCAGGTGGACCTCCCAGAGGTCCTCATCGGGTATGTTGGCCAACCCATCCCACGAAGGGGCTTCGTTCATGTTCTGGTGCCACGAAGCGTCCAGGTGCTTGGCGTACAGGCGGGCCATGCGCTGGGCCAGCCAGCTCTTAACATGCACGCCGTTGGTGATGTGCCCGATGGGCACCTCCTGCTCGTGCCGCTGGGCCCATAAAGGTCGCCACATCTTCCTAGAGACTCGTCCGTGCAACAGCGAGACGCCGTTGGCCTTGTGGCAGATTCGCAGGGCAATGACGGTCATGCAGAACGGTTCGTGGTCGTCCTCCGGACTCACCCGGCCCAGCCCCAGGAACTCGTGCCTGGTCAGGCCCAAGCCTTCGCGTAGCTGACCCACGTGACGATCGACCAGTTCCGGGCTGAAGTGGTCGTGCCCTGCCGGCACGGGCGTGTGCGTGGTGAAGATGGATCGCCGGCCGACGTGATCGCGGGCATCCTCAAACGAGATTCCCTCCCACACCATGGCCAGCCGGATCATCTCCAGCAGGGCAAATGCGCAGTGTCCCTCGTTCAGGTGCAGCGCGCCGGGCATCTTGTCCACCGCCGCCAGCGTGCGGATGCCGCCAACACCCAGGATGAGCTCCTGCTGGATTCGGGTCTCGTGATCGCTGGCGTAGAGCCGCCCGGTCAGCATCCGGTCCTGCTCGTCGTTGTCGGCCACGTTGCTGTCGAGCAGGTACAGTGAGGCGCGGCCCACCGTGGCCAACCAGATCTGGAGCTTGATCTCCCGGCCGTTAAGCGGCACGTCGATCATCAGCCGCTGCTTGCCATCCAGCGTCATCACCGGCTCGAGCGGCAGATTCTCGGTGTCCGTCGGCTGGTAAGTCTCCTGCTGCATACCCTCGGTATCGAGGTGCTGGTGGAAGTAGCCCTGCGCATAAAGCAGACCGACGCCGATGATCGGTACGCCGGTGTCCGAGCAGCTCTTGAGATGATCGCCGGCCAGCAAACCCAGCCCCCCGGCGTAGGTCGGGATCGACTCGTGCACGCCGAACTCGGCTGACAGATAGGCCACGGGCCAGACGCGAAGCTTGGACGCCTGCCGCAGCACCGCGGAGCTCTGGTCGGCCAGGTAATCCTCCAGCGCCGCTACCGCCTGGTCGATCGCCTGGCCCAGCTTCAGCTCTCGAACCCTCTGATCCACCTTCTCCGCGCCCATTCGCTTGAGGAACAGGAGTGGGTGGTGATTCACCTCGCGCCACAGCTCGTGGTCCAGCGCGCAGAAGATCTCCACGACCTCCGGGTGCCAGGTCCACCACAGGTTACGGGTGATAGTCTCTAGTTTCTGACAGGGTGTATCTTTTTGGGGCATACCTTCGCCTTCCGCGTAATTTCCACTCTCATCGGTCAACTTCGACGGCATGTTTCGATCCGGTGCGGCGAATACTAATAGTTTCCACCACCGGCGCAAAGGGTGAACCAGGCCGTCAGGACCCGTCCACCGGCAGCACTACGGTCCTGCGCACAACAAGGCCGCGGGGGCTTGGCGCCCGGCCGCGGCAACACACATTGCGCTATGCTTCTCAGGAGGAACCATTAATGGCGGCTTGGTAGACGCGCTCGGTGTCGGCTGCGATCGTGTCCCAACTGAAACGCGACTCGGCCTGCACCCGCCCGTTAAGACCCATCCAGCGGGCGTGTTCGAAGTCGGCCAGAGCCGTGCCCACCCCCCAGCCAATCGAATCAGCGGTATCAGAGACGACCAGCCCATCGAATCCGTGGGTCACGAACTCGGCCGGACCGCCGTTCCGCGTGGCCACCACGGGCTTGGCCGCACTCCAGGCCTCGAGAATCACAATGCCGAACGGCTCGTTTCGGCTGGGTACGCAAACCACGTCCGCGCTCTTGAACAGGCCCACCAACTCGCAGCCGTTGCGATGTCCCAGGAACCTCGTGGACCCGGCTATTCCCAGGTCGTAGGCTTGTCGTTGGAGGCTGGGCAGCATATCTCCGTCGCCGACGAACACGAACTTGGCGTCGTTGTAGTGGTGCAACAGGCCGGGAACGGTGTGAAGCAGGATGTCAGGCCCCTTCTGCCAGGCCATCCGACCCACAAACAGCACGACCGGGTCGCCGGAGCCCACGCCGTACGTCGCGCGGACGGAGCTGGGGTCTACCGGGTCGTCATAGCGGTGAGCATCCACGCCGTTATAGACGGCGGCAGTCTTATACTCCGGAACCTTGTAGAGCTCTCGAATCTCAGCCTGCAGGGCCTGCGATACGCAGATCACCTCGTTGGCTACGTAGGTCCCCTCCCACTCGAGCTGCCGGATTCGCTCGCTGCGACCGCCGCAGTGTTGGTTGCCGCACCGCCCGAACTCTGTTGAATGCACGGTCATCACCACCGGCTTGCGATGATCGTTCTTGGCCTGCACCAGCGCCTGAGAACACAGCCAGTCGTGACCGTGAACAACATCGAAGCCGCGGCCGTTCAACTGCCCCGAAGCCTCGCCGAAATGCCACGCGAAGCTGTTACACATCCGCGACGTCTCTTCGAGGAAGTCATGGTGCAGGTCAAACGGGCAACGGTGGTAATTGACGCCGTCAATCACCTCGCGCTTGTTCTGGTGGTGACCCTGCCGGGTGAAGATGTGAACGTCGTGGCCGCGGCGACCCAGTGCAGCGCCCAACTCCGATACGTGGGCAGCCACTCCTCCTACCGCTATGGAGTGAAGCGTTTCCCACGAGAATAGAGCAATCCGCATCGTTCTTTCCCGGTGTTGAGGCCGTGCTCGGGATGCACCCTGGCGGGCTCGATGCTTCGCACCTGTTAGCACGCCGCCCGAGTCCCAGACCGTCTAGCCCAGGCCAGCTCTATCAAACTAAGCCTTGGGCAGTGTTTAAGCACCGGCAGTGGCGCGCGAGATCGGGGACATCCGCCCCCGGCCCACTGCTCGTGCGTCTCGCTCCTCAACCGGCGATGCCATCTGCGGACCGAGGAATCGCAGCAGCAATCCCTCTTTCCCACTGTCGGCACCCAACAGGGTCTCAGCAGACACGAGTTCGACCTGGAGCTCCTGGTCTGCCAAGCCCACGGGCTCAGTCTGGGGGACGGTCGTGGCCGCCTGCCACCGCTGACGTACCAGCGTCGCGGTCGCCATCGGCGCCACAACGTAGGCATACTTGTCGGTCATCCACCGCGTTCTGCAGCGGACTTTGCGCCGCCCATCTCCACCGAACAGGAAGAAAGGACGCTCGCACGGGGCCACTCGGACTTCATCGTGGGAACTCATTCGTGTACGGCCGGCCATTCGGAAACACCTCCTTGACGTCGAGCCCAACCGGTGCTGCGCACCAGTTCTCTACGGCACCTTCCTTTCCCTACTCCGAGTTGTCCGATTCCGGCCCGTGTCAGGGCTTACACGCGGGAGCACCGCGCGGACGGCGTTGACCGCCGTCACCCACCGCGGCAGCGCTGCGGAGAACGCTGCTGTGTGGCAATCGGATGCGACCAGATGCCAAGCCTGCACCGCCCAGGCCAAGTCTCCTGGACCGGCACAAACCTGCTTGCAGTCTGCGAACTGTTTAGGGGTCCTAAGCCCACCACGCCCCTCCCGGTGCATCGTCCCTGACGACGAAGGGGTGATACCTCTCCCACCGCAAACCGTGCAGCATCCCTGCCCCACTGGAAGGCAGCTACAAGTAATGTTACCTCAAAGCACATCGAACGCAAGAAAAACTCGTGGTCGCATCACTAAATAAACTCACAACCCCGCAGACCTTCCTGGGCGGACTTCCGCCGTCCAGTGCTCCGCGCCCGAGGGCGCTACACTTGCATTTATCGGCAGGACATGGGATTCTGCTTGATCATGGATGCGCGCGAATACGAAAGCCAAATCGATCATCTCAGTACGTTGCTTGAGGTTTCTAAACAACTCGGCGCGAGCACGGAGTTGGTCCCGCTATTGGAAGCCGTCGAGCGAGCGACACTCGAGGTGCTCGGCTGCGAGCGCGCCACGGTCTTTCTTTACGACCCCGGCTCCGATGAGCTTTACAGCAAGGTGGCCACTGGCGCTACTGATATACGGTTCTCCGCCAGGATGGGCATCGCCGGAGAAGCTGCCCAAACCCGGAGCGTGATCAACGTGCCGGATGCTTACGCCGACGCCCGCTTCAATCCGGAGGTGGACAAGAAGACCGGTTTTCGCACCCGGAACCTGCTGACTTTCTGTATGGCCGGGCACGACGACCGTGTCGTAGGCGTTCTGCAGGCCCTGAACAAGCGTGACGGCGCCTTCTCCACCGCGGACGAAGAGGTGGCGCTCACCCTCAGCTCACTGGCGGGTGTGGCCGTCCAGCGCCAGATTCTCCTGGACGAATACGCTGAAAAGCAGCGTTTACAGCGTGATCTGGCCGTTGCCCGTGACATCCAGCAGTCGTTACTGCCTGCAGCAGCGCCGGCCATCGATGGCTACGACATCGCCGGTTGGAACAAGCCGGCCGACGAAACGGGCGGCGACTGCTACGACTTCGTACCGCTGGCCGACGATAGCTGGGGCCTGATGCTGGCTGATGCAACCGGACACGGTATCGGACCCGCGCTGGTGGTGTCGGAATGTCGTGCCCTTCTCCGGGCTGCCATCGCCACGCCGGAAGATCTGGCCCCCGGCATGCAGCGGGCGAACGCACTGTTGAGCGAAGACATGACCGTGGGCCGCTTCGTGACCACCTTCTTCGGTGTTCTGGATCCTCGCACCCACCAAGTGGTCTATGTCAGCGCCGGACACGGTCCGCTACTGCACTACAGAGCCTCCACCCGGGAACGGGTGTCCGCGGTTGCCAGTACGCTTCCGATGGGAATCGTCCCGGACCTGGATACAACGCTGCCAGTGCCGTTTGAACTGGCGCCTGGCGACGTGCTCCTGTTGATCACCGATGGTTTCTTTGAGTGGGCTAACCTGCAGGGCGAGTTATACGGCACAGACAGGGTCTTCGACCTGGTAGAGTCCAACCCGAGGTTGTCTTCGGCCGATCTTATTAGTGCGCTGCACGACGCAGTATTGCAGTTCGGCCAGGGTGTCGCCCAGGCCGACGACCTGACCGCAATTGCCGTGCGCCGCCTCTGATCGCGCCGCCTGAGGCGGGATTCGCACGCTACGAGCTGTGTTAACCTCTTGAATAACAATAGGCTGACGTGTAACACCCTCCAATTGTAATCGAGTGAGGACTCAGCGGCATGCCCGAAATCGGCTACGTCAATGGAAGCTTCTGCGATCTGAGCGATGCCACTATCTCAATTGAGGATCGCGGTTTTCAGTTCGCTGACGGGGTCTACGAGGTCTTCGTGGCCTATGGGGATCGCGTCTTCAAGCAGGCCGAGCATCTGGCTCGGCTGGCGCGCAGCCTCGATGGCATTCGCCTGCCCCTCGACCCGGCCACCCTTGGCGTGGAGCAGGTCATTCGGGAGGGGATCGCGCGGGCCGGCTTCGAGGAGACCATGGTTTACCTTCAGGTCACGCGCGGGACGGCAGCCAGATCCCACGTGTATAACGACGACGTCACCCCGACCGTGGTGGCCACGTTCAAAGCCAAGCCGCAGGTTGCTCGCGAAAAGCGAGAACGTGGATTGTCGGTCATCACTGTACCGGACATGCGCTGGCCGTACTGCTACATCAAGTCGATCGCGCTGCTGCCCAACGTGCTGGCCAAGAACGACGCCCTGCGGCGTGGATATGATGATGCCGTCTTCGTCGCCCCGGACGGGGAAGTTCGGGAGGCGTCGGCCGCAAATGTCTTCGTCGTGCGGGGTGGCGTTCTTCTGACGCCGCCCGGAACCGACTTCATTCTGCACGGCATTACCCGCGCCCACATCCTGGATTGTGCCGCACGGATCGATCTGCCGCGTGATGAGCGGCCGATCACCCGCGAGGAGCTCTCCGCGGCGGACGAGATGTTCATTTCCAGCACTACGACGGACGTACTGGGCGTCACGCGGGTCGACGATCGTGCAGTAGGCGCGGGGCAGGTCGGCCCTGTGAGCCGAGCCCTGTTTGACGAGTTCCGGGCCAGCGTGGCCAGGGACCTCGCCTGATCCCCCGGACCGTGTGCCCCCTACGAGCGAGGTCGTGGGTGATCAGTCCGGCTTGGTCCACGGACGATCCTTCCCGTCGATCGACCAGAACCGGTTGTTGCCCGTTAGTTCCACGATACCATCGCCGGCTACCGAGTAGCCAAGCGATTGGAGACTCTGGCCGCTGCAGTGGCCATCCAGCCAGAGCACATTGCCTCTGCCCAGGTGCCGTGCGTGAACGGCCGAGCGTACCGGTGGCGTATGCCCGTGGCCGGCCAGGTCTCCGTCGACCGGGTCGACGGTTGGCGGGTCGAGATTGAAGCCTTCGTTGCCGTACCGCTCCGCATCCCGGCTGTTGTTGGCGTAATCCTGGCGAGAGTGGACGGCATACGATGCCGCGGTGCCCATCGAGTCCGCGACGGCCACACAGCCGGCCGGCGAACGAGCCCGCGACAGGTTCACAGGCCAGTTCTTGAACGAGAATACGTCCGATGAATCGCGCAGCCGGGAGTTCCCCAGGAACTGGTAGTTGTAGCCGTAGCTGCCGTTTCGCTCGTCGGTCCACTGCGCGACGGACGGGCACAGGTACACGCCGGCAGTATAGTTCTGGCGGTCGCCGGGCTCACCCTCGCGGTCGACAGTGAGCTTGGTCGGCTGCGGATCAGCAAAAGGGGGCAGGCCGATCTGGCTGCCCATCATGGCCAGGAATGTCGGCCGGTATTTGGTGCCGCCGGCTATGTCAACCTGCCAGTTCTCATCGTCTACCTTGGGCATTCTGCCTGGGAGAAGTCGGTCATCGAAGGTGTTGGCATAGAGGACGATGCCCTGCCCCAGAGTCCGCAGGTCGGCCGTACAGACGGTGGACCTGGCCTGCTGCCGAGCCCGCGACAGCGAGGGCACCAGTATCCCGATCAACGCCGCTATAATTGCCACGACGACCAGCAGCTCGATGAGCGTGAATCCTCCCTGGGTCCGTCGGCAATACACCGTCACCGGTTCCTCCTGTCGAGTCTCAGGTCACCGAGCTGGGCCCGGAGTGCTCTCCCCGATCATAGCCCCTATCGTGGGGTGGAATCCATGGCCCAAGCGTCCGCCGGAGGCTGTCCAGCATGGCAGAACCGATAACGGCCGGCGCCGCGGGCACGCAGAGCAGCCGGAAGATTGCGGCCTCGCTCCCGGGGCGGGGAACGCACCAGTCGACGGTGCCGCCGGCTGTCGTGAACTGCGGCGTGTGCAGCCGCTACGGGCAGATGCGAGAAAGACTCGCGCAGCTTGCTGCTCACGTGAACCGTCTCACGCGTGCTGAGGAAGCAGGAGCAGGCAACGCTCTGAGCCTGATGCCAGGCTTGGCCTACGCGGGAGGAATTCCATGGTGCTTCCTTGCTGGGCGGCGGCGCGTCTGGGTAACATGACAGTTGGCAAGTCGACGGAATCGAAACCCAGGGCCGGGCAGTACGTATCAATCCGAGTTACGCAATAGGAGTGGGTAACGAACGCTAGCAGAGCGGTCGTCTGCACCGTCGCCGCGGCGGACGCGGCTTGCTGTGTTAGCGAAGTTAAGGAGACAGATATGAGCGGAGCACACCTGTTCGGACGGCCGTCTATATTGGTTCTGGTCATTGCAGTCTGGCAGAGTCTCGGATGTCGGCCCGCCGGTGACGGGCAAGGGGATGGCGGTTTCGACGAGTTCGAGGGTCAGTGCGCTACCGAAGGCCAGTCGTGTGACGACACCGCCTGTTGCCCGGGGCTGGAGTGCGTGTCCGGCAATTGTGCGGCGGACAGTGGAGAGGGAGGGGGTGAGGGCGAGGGTGAAGGAGAAGGCGAGGGTGAAGGCGAGGGTGAAGGCGAAGGTGAGGGCGAAGGTGAGGGAGAGGGTGAAGGTGAAGGCGAAGGTGAGGGCGAAGGAGAGGGTGAGCAGATCCTGGACCCCTGGTTCACGCCTGCCGACGGTGGCACCACTCAGAATTTCGCCGGGGCTCCGATTCCCTCAGGCTTCTTCGATTTCGATGGCCAAACCTGTGATGAATTCGACGGCACGATCACCTTTGAAGGCGCGCCGCTCGACGAGGCCGAGTCGGGTGATGCGGATACAATCGTGCAGCGCAGCTCCGATCCGATTCAGCCTACCGACCCGATCGGAATCTCAAACGTAGTAGGCATTGAGATTGTTGCGCTCAACCTGGTGAGCAGCACGCCGATCACTGTAACCTGCGACGGCCAACCAACAGAATGGGACGTGCAGATTGGGCTCTCCGATACGCCGGCGCCACCGCCACCAAGCTCGCTAACCGCAACCAAGGAACGCGATAACGGCGGGACCGCCGAGAGCGTGCTGAAACTGATGCCCCGTTTGACCTTCACCAAGGTCGACGATCCGACCGTCCAAAGGGTGCTCGACTACGGAGAAGAGCAAATGGACGCCGTCGAGTTCACCGCGACTATTCAGTGGATCCACAGCATCGATCCTGACGATCCGTCTCTGCCGATGAAGTTCATCCTCGGCGATGACGACCGGGCGGCCGGATCGCCCAGGCAGGAACTCCCCGAGGGATGCCGAATCTTCACCCAGCACTTCCCGTCAATTACCGATCCCGACTTCGGCGCGGTCCACCAGCATGCAGTCTGCCCACCGGATGGTGACGGCGACGGTTGGCACGACGGCGTGGACAATTGCGTTAGCGAGCCCAACCGCGACCAGAGCGACGAGGACGGCGACGGCATAGGCGACGCCTGTCCGGTCGGAGGAGGGAGTCGCCGTTGCACGGTTCAGGCGGAGTTCGCAGAGGGCACCGGCATGTGCGACGCCCCAAC